>VXON01000153.1 GCA_009840065.1 Cenarchaeum sp. SB0662_bin_33
TAACTTTTATCATATTCTATTACTGTTTTGGGTCGATCGGGAATCAAATTACACAGGCATTTACGGATATATGATGTCCTCCTCCCCGGGCTATCCACATGTGAGGCCATACGCAAAATACCGGTTTCAAAACGTTAATTAGAGCATTGGGATTGGACGTAGTTATGGCTAGTTTCAAGATAACTGTATCGGATACGCAGGGCAAGTCCATGAGCCGGGAGGTGAAGGATAGTGATGCCGGCCAGTTGCTAGGCCTGCAGCTGGGAGATGAGGCCGATGCTTCGATAATAGGACTGAACGGCATGATACGCATTACAGGTGGCAGTGACAAGTCCGGAATACCCATGAGACGTGACATTCACGGTGCGGCTCGAAAGGCCGTCCTTCTAACAAAGGGTGTAGGGCTTCAAAAGGCCGAGTCCGGCCAACGTTTTAGAAAGATGATGCGGGGAAACACCGTGTCTGAAGAGATATATCAGATAAACTGTAGGTTCGATGGAATTATAGAGTCCGATAAAACATAGGTTAATTTAAGATATAACAGGCATTAAAAATTCAGATGCATTGGCGCGATATGCTACCCAAGTGGTATACAGACAAGTATGGACACCAGCCCTGTGTTAACATAGGCACTGCAGGACATGTGGATCATGGAAAGACTACCCTGATACAGGCGCTGACAGGCTCATGGACAAGCGTACACAGTCAAGAGCTAAAACGCGGCATCACAATACGCATAGGATACTCTGATGCAGCATTTTACAAGTGTAAATCATGTCCCGAACCTACTGGATACTCGACACAGCCGGAGTGTCCCAGCTGCAAGGGAACCAGTGAGCTGTCCAGGGTGGTCAGTTTTGTAGACAGTCCGGGGCACGAGAGTCTGATGGCCAATATGTTGTCCGGCTCGGCCTTGATGGATGGGGCACTATTACTAGTGGCAGCCAACGAAAAAGTCCCAAGGCCCCAGACAAAGGAGCACATGCTGGCACTGCACACACTGGGAATAAAACAGGTCATAATACTTCAGAACAAGGTAGATTTGGTAAGATACGAGGATGCCATTGCCAATTATAAGGATATAAAAAAATTTGTAAATGGTACCACTACAGAGTCATCGCCCATAATACCCGTATCGGCACAGTCAAGCCTGAATATAGATGCCACGATTGGTGCCATCGAGTCCACAATACAGACTCCCACTAGAGATGAGAGCAAAAATGCGGTCATGCACGTGCTGCGCTCCTTTGATGTCAACAAGCCCGGGACCCCCATCAGGAAGATACGGGGAGGCGTAATAGGAGGCAGTCTAACGCAGGGAGTATTTCGTGTAGGGGACGAGGTCGAGATAAAGCCGGGCATACTACGAAACAAAAAGAAGGGTTATGAATCCATACGCACAGAGATAGTCTCACTAGGGACAGGGGCTGGAATTGTTGATGAGGTAAAGCCGGGAGGACTTGTAGCCATAGGAACAAAGCTGGACCCCGCCATCACTCATAGTGACTCGTTAATTGGTTCGGTGATAGGAAAGCCGGACACGCTGCCAGAGAACTCTACGACACTGAGTATTCGGCCCAATCTGTTTGATTCGGCAGTGGGCGCCGTAAACGAAACAAAGGTATCCCCCATCATGGTGGGTGAGATGCTGCGGCTAAACATAGGAACGGCACCCATACTATGTAAGGTGACAAAGATAAAGAAGGGGCTGGTTCATTTAGAGTTGAGAAGACCTGCATGTATATTTGAAGATGAGAATGCCGCCATCAGTAGGAGAATAGCTGATCGTTGGCGGCTTATTGGTGCAGGTACGGTTGCCTGACATAATCTGTGATACGGGATTCTTAATTCATATGGCCTCCGGACGCATTCAAGACTCCGGATACGTAATTGGTTCAGTAACATATCTGGTTCCGGACGTAGTCATATCCGAGTTAAATGGTCTAATGAATAACCCCGGCAAGTACCATGATGCGGTGGGCGCCCTAAGGCTGGCAGACAGTATGCAGCATATACAACTAGGTAAAAAGTACGCAGATCAGGCACTGCTGGACTATGTAAAGGTCCATGGAGGCATAGTAGCCACCACAGACAGGCAACTAAAGAGGGCCATAAAGGCTGCAGGCCGGAGCGTAATATCGCTACACAACAACAACATCATACTGGAGTGACGCATCCATCCCTGCCACGACAAGTCCCAAGTGCTCTCCCATCATCTGTGTGACTCAAAAAGATTAACATATGGTTATACAATACAATATAATACAGATGAAGCTACAGTCAGGCGCCTTTAGTAACGGTGGCAAGATTCCCCGCAAGTATGGATACAAGAGGGAGAACATTAGTCCGCCATTAAGCATATCAGGAGTGCCAGGCGGTGCCAAATCCTTGGCAATTATAATGGATGACCCTGATGCTGTAAAGCCGGCAGGCAAAATCTGGGTACACTGGCTAATATGGAATATAGATTCCAATACAACCCGCATACACGAAGCGACTGTGCCACCAGGAGCCACGGAGGGCAAGACAGACTTTGGTGAGACTGCCTATGGCGGTCCCGCACCGCCGGATGGCCCGCACACATACATCTTTAAGTTGTACGCCCTAGACACAACATTAAATCTAAAGGAAGGTGCTCCAAAGAAGAAGTTGGAGAGTGCTATGGAGGGGCATATACTTGATGAGGCCGTACTGAGGGGTAGGTACGCTCCAAAATAGTAATAAAGCCAAGGCAAACAGTGTGGTTATTGTCTGAGCTACGCCCGCGATTTGAGTTACGACATTTAATTATAATTGGTATACTGGTTTTAGCGTTTAGTACCGCGTTTATAATAAGATCCCAGCCGCTGGAGTATGGTTTTGAATTGCACGAATTTGATCCTTACTTTAATTATAGGGCCACGCAGTACCTAGTGGATAACGGCTGGGAAGCCTACTATACATGGGATGATGAGCTAAGCTGGTATCCGGATGGTAGAGATGTCTCATCATCCTCACAGGTGGCGCTGCACCATACAGCGGCAGTTACGTATACGCTCTTTGGGTTTGGTTCGCCGTTGTACGACTTTACTATAATGTTTCCCGTGGTGTTCGGATCACTCACCGTGGTAGTCATGTTTGCGCTGGTACGGGTCATAGGCGGCACCACCGCGGGCCTCATTGCCGCCATGCTGATGTCTGTGTCACTACCCATCATACTACGGGGTACCGCGGGGTGGTTCAAGTCTGAGCCGCTGGGACTGTTTTATGGTATATTGGGAACCTATCTGTTTCTGAGTGGAATAAAGACTGACCGGTATCCAATAGCTGCCGCAAAGATCTTCTTTGGTGCGACATTTGTGTCATTCTCCATCTCGGCCTGGGGCGGTTCGCAGTTCTTTGTCATACCCATAGGAGTATTCATAATGTGCCTGCCGTTCATACGTAGCGATAAACGATTTTTGGTCTGGGCCGTACCACTCTTTGCCGTATCCCTACTATCCACAATCATGCTCTTTGAGCGTCCAGGCTCAAACTTTGTCCTAGGATTTGGAGGTATAGCCATACTGGGCCCCACCATATTCCTAGTGGCATGCACTGTGTTACACAGGATTACCAAGGGTAGGAATGCCCGACGCAACTATGCCTTTCTGCTAATAGGCGTGATGGTGGCCGGCATTGGAGGAATTCCGCTGGCCGCGGAGACGGGAGTTATAACTACACCTAGTTTCAGGTATCTGAACGCGGTAAACCCCTTCCTGGTGGCCACAGATCCGCTCACCGACTCTGTATCAGAACACCAGACCACCACCATAACACAGTCATTCCTGTTTCACTCGGTGCTGATGGTGTTTGCCGGCATTGGCATATGGTTATTACTCGATAAACGCGCCAAAGAGTTCCATAAGATAAACTCGGACATGATGATATTTGCCCTAGTGGTGGGCATGTTTGGTGTGTATATCAGCTCAGCCTTTATTCGTCTAGAGGTATTTGGGTCCATTGCAATCATAATACTGGCATCCCTAGGTGTATCGGTCCTGGCAAGACGCATAATGACGGACGTATCCAAGTCTCAGGCACGACTTCCCATACGCATGAGTCTTGTTGCAGGAGTGACCGTACTGCTGGTGCTGCCTGTAGTTGTACCCACCACCAATGTAATAGCAGCCACGAATGTACCGGCCAGCATTCTAACCGGCGCCACCATATTTGGTACCACGACAGACGACTGGTTACACGCATATGAGTGGATAAGAAACAACACTCCAGAGAATGCGGTGGTGGCATCTTGGTGGGACTATGGTTATTGGACTCAAACCTTGGGGGAACGGGCCAGCATTGCAGACAATGCAACCGTCGATAAAGAACGAATAGAGGATATAGCTACTATGTTTTTGAGCCGCCCCGACGAGGCGCATGTAATGTTAAAAGACCTGCATGCAGACTACATAATGATATTTGTTGCGGCCGAAAGGCTTCAGACAGATAACGAGCCATTATACGTTCTAGGGGGAGGAGGCGATGAGTCCAAGAAGCAATGGTTCATGAGAATAGCCGGTGAGTCCGTATCCAAGCATACCCGCTCAGACGGCATAAGTGGAACCGACTATTACTGGAGCAATACGATGCTGGGCAGGATGATGCCTTTCTCACCCGTGCTGTATTTAGATCCCAGTACCAACAACCAATTTACCGAGTATATAGATGGGACCATAACCATATACACAAAGAACATAAAGTACCCGGCAGATGGGGATGGCCCCCTCAGGCTGGCTTACGCATCACCGAGTTTTGAGAATGACATGGACCGCATAGTATTTGGAATACTAATCTATGAGGTAAATCAGGACTATATTCCGGGACAGTAACCAGTCACTGGTCGTATCTGGATTTGAGTCTGTATCGGCGATATTTGTCATCGGGAGAGAATTTGGCAGGATGCGCCAAGGGCGCAGTGGTTCCACAGTCCCGACATCTCTCCCTGATTGTGTATATATAGCAGGCATTACACCGCCGGAGCTGAAACCGCATGCTAGTCCTCCCGGTTCTTTCGGGACTCTTCGCGAGTGAACGAAAACGTACCGCCGTTCTTCTCAATTCCTTTCTGTATCTCAACCAGTATGGGTTTTAGCATCTTTTCGGCAAATTTAAAATCGCCTGCGGTTATGGCCACCCTGTACTTTGGAGCTCCAAGATACGTAATGTTGCTGCCAGCATATCGCTCATCTAGGCTTGTCAGTATGTCCTTGATTTTAACTACGCCATCAGGCTTGTTGCATGTCAGCTCCATGACTCCCCGAATCTCCACAGTGGGGAGTTTTATCTTTGAGCAGACATCCTGTATGGCATCGACTATATCCTCTGATATGTTTGTGCCATTTAGTACGTCGGTACCCTGCTGGGCCACATTCAAGAATGCATCATATATTGTATCAAACTTCTCGTATAGTTTGGTTTCTAGCGCGCCAACCTGATCCTCAGACAGGGATGCCCTTTCGGCCACGCCGGACAGGAGGGTCTGTCCCTTTTCGTAGCGTTTTACCTCACGAAGTTTCTTCTTTCGCTGGTCGTTGGAGACCTGTTTTAGTGAGAGGTCTATATCCCCCCGACTTGGATTCACCTTCTTTACTCGGAGTACCTTCTTTTCGCCCTTCTTGACATAGCGATTTATTGCCTTAATCCAGCCAGAGGCTATCTCCTGTGTATGGAGAAAGCCCTGAATGTTGTTGTATTCATCTAGTGTAACGTATGCACCCTGGTCTATTATCTTGACAACAGTCGAGAGTACTATCTCGCCGGGCGCGGGAAATTCCATATCATCAGACATAACGCAACAGAGGTGTTGTGCGTAATTTAACTTTGGCTATGATGCCCAAGCCTGGAATTATATACAAAAATACACAACCCCGATTCTGTGAGTTAATGCTGACCCAACACAGACTTCATCCCTTAAATACCAGCATGCCGTACTACACATCATGATACGTGTATACAAAGTACCGTTGCGCCGTGATGTATATCTTGCAGAGTGGGCACACCACACGAACCATACGTCAAGATATGTGTACAACCGCGCCGTATCAGAGTATTTGTTTGGTGGAGAATATATGGAGAGGGTGGTGGACATTCTACAGCCCTTCAAACTGCCGGGTAAGTCGGGTTTTACATCTGGTATGCTGGACGACTACCATACATATGATTTTGGGCCGTCAAAGAGGAGATTAAAGTGTACATACTCAACCCCCTCTGATGCGGATACGTTAGATTTTACCTATGCATG
>VXON01000109.1 GCA_009840065.1 Cenarchaeum sp. SB0662_bin_33
ATTCTGACCCCCCCATTTCCACTCCACGCATAAAAGCACCAAATTCCAACACTATATACATTAAATTTCAAAATAATATATGGTAAATTCCCATGTCAAAATTAACAATGTATGTTGTTAACAAATCTTGACAAAGGTGGTAATAAATGAAAAATTGTTAATATCTAATGGATGAAAAAACGCATACGGATTGATATGAATGATGGGGATGGTGTCTCCTTTGATATAAAACTGGAAGGTGACATCACAAAGGAGAAGTTATTGAAGGTATATGATATGATGGAGATGTTGGAAAGTAAAAAGAGTGCACCCTTGGATTCTATAGGGGCCAAGATTTGGCATGTGGCCGAAAAGTACTTTACACCTGGGAACTTTACCTCCAATATGGTCCTAGAGAAGTATGAGGATGAGTATAACGAGCCCATCAAACTCAGTGTTGTATCGACATATCTTTCACGTTTCTCTAATAAACTAAAGATGCAGAGGCGCAAGACGGGCCGGGAATGGACATATGTGATACCTACTAGCATACAGACCACTTAAAACTCCTCTCATACAACTCCCACAGACATATTGGTTAGCTTTCCAGTTTGGTTTAACATATTCCTCCCACAAAGTTGGGTGATGTTACACCACCATGCGGGATAGTCTGTCAGCCCAATTGCTCCAGCAACCCTATATTATCTGCTATAATGTACGCCACTTCTACCACCTTCTTGTCATGTTCAAACACATACCACATACCCAAATTTTTTGTGTATGGGCATGTTACTGCCCTACTATTTTTTATAAAAGTCATCATATAGTACGGTTTAATAATGTATCTAACAATATATCTACTATCACTCAATTTTGAGAGAGGAACCGGTTTTAATAATACATAATAATACTTTTGATAAAACATGGCCGAAGAACTATCTCAAATTTCAGTCACAGAATTTGAGAATGTGTGGACTCTTTTACTATCTTCTACTTCCATACAGGCTGCGTTTGTAGTATTGTTATCTGGAATGATTGGGATAGCTACTGGTTATAGAAAGTTTTCTAGATGGGTTACGAGTCAAAAATTCTATTACACAAGACCCCATGTATCTAAATTCCTCCGGCAGGCAGCCTTACCCTTCTTTGCAATTACACTTATTACATCATTTAATGTGTATATGCAGTTTACACTAGGTAGTGCAGAGATAGTGCATGTAGCCGCCGAAGAGACACTATCAAAAATTCTGAATACCTTCAATGTATTGGTTATAGGCTATACAGTGGCACACCTTATTCCAATAATACTGAACAAGATTGAGAAGACAAAACTGGAAGAGTTGGACTTTGATATATGGTTTGAGATGCGTGGGTTTAGTGATGATACTGATGATTTTTTCCACAAGTTATACAAGTGGACCCCACCCCGAACCGCCCCTGTAGAGATAGGCGCGGAGAGATTTACAGAATTACTCAAGACTCCTGAAGGCATCTCGTATCTGGAGGCATTCAGGACATCAAAGGGTGTCTCCATTGGTAGTTATGAAAAGATACAAAAGGATGCATTTGAGGTCTGGAAGCAATCCGAGAGGGATAAGTTTGCAAAATACTATAACGATTGTACAAGTGGAGACAACCAATCAGGTAGAAAACTAAAACCAAACACCATACCCAGAGAGATATTTTCCATTGATGTCTGGAGGGAGGAGAAGAGAATTAATGGCTATGATTATGTGGTGCCCGGCGCCCGGCCTTCCGGCTATATGGCAAGAAAGAAGAAGGATGCTCCCATGTCCCTACAGCGTGTCTTACCACTGGTTATATTTGCCGCCGTGGGGTTGGGTGTTGCCGCCTCTTGGGGGATAGACCTGTTTGTTTTGGCTACTGCCACCGGCGGCTTCTCTATAGGGTTGGGGCTGGCCCTGCAGGAGACTATGCAGAACTACTTTGCGTATATGGCCATACGTAAAGACAAGATAGTAGTTGAGGGTGACCGCATAAAGCTGGAGAGTGGCTATAATGGAAACGTACACAAGATAACCCCTAGGGTTACCTATATCATGGATGCACTATACGAGTCCATCGCCATAATACCGACTAGGCAACTGGTCGCCTCCCAGGTGGTGAACTATACAAAGGAGCACCATGTAGTTCCAGCATCAGTAACGGTGGGTGTGTCATATCTGAACAATCCCCGCCAAGTGGCATCCATTCTACATAAAGTAGGGAAGCGGGCCATGCGCGAAATTGTAGATGATAAGGGCAGGCACATGATACGTCAACATCGTTGCCCGAACCTAGATGAAAACAAGGCCAGCTGTGGCTGTGATAGGGATGTCCATGAGAGCCTGTCACAACCCCTCGTACGCTTTACGAATTTTGGCGACTCGGCCTTGGACTTTACCGTGATGGTTTACGTTCGTAACTATGGTGCCCAATTCAAGACCAAGACCGAGATGCGGGTCATGATATATGAGGAGTTTGAGAGGTATGACATCCGTATACCCTGGCCAATCAGAACCATATACAACAGTAATGAGGCGCAGGAACGTGAAGAGATAGCCAAACGTAATGAGGCCCGGGAAAAACTGATGGAAAAGTATAGTGTGTTTGATATTATCCGGGGTGATGAGGGGACAGAAGGGTAGTATCAAGATTTATGATATACCGTATAAACTATCATACTATTGACTGAGACCACCGTTATAATTGGCAGCTCCCCCACAGAGCTGGCCCATAACATAGCGCAGAAACTTGATGCCGACATTATAACCTCAAAGATTAGAACATTTCCTGACGGCGAGTCAAAGATCACACTCTCGGCCATACCCTCTGGTAGTTGCATTGTAGTACAGTCAACCCATCCACCCGTGGACACTAATCTGGTGTTTGCCCTCTCCTTGGTCTCACAGGCTGCCGAACGGTCTGATGATGTAACCGTAGTTATACCGTACATGGGGTATGGGCGGCAAGACAGGCAGTTTCTACCCGGCGAGCTGGTTACCATCCAGAGAATAGCCCAACTATTTCTACTGACAGGTGTAAAAAACATACTAACTGTGGACATTCACAGCATGACTGCTCTTGACTACTTTGGAAAGAGTGTCCGGAATGTCTCGGCAATACCATCTCTGGCCAAACACTTTCTTGAAATGAATCTAGAACATCCACTTGTAATATCACCCGATCAGGGTGGCCGAACTAGGGCACATCAGTTTGCCCATATATTAAATACCGAGAGCCTTGCCTTGGAGAAGAGGCGGGATAGAAATACCGGCGAGATTAGAATACAGAATAACAGTCTGAGTATCAGCAACCGCAATATTATTCTGGTAGATGATATGGTGAGCACTGGGGGAAGCATAGTTAAAGCTGCCGAGTTTTTGCTTAGTCAGGGGTGCGCCGATATCTATGTAGCATGCACACATGCCCTTTTGGTGAATGACGCATTACAAAAGATTCGAGATGCCGGTGTGCGGAACATAATAAGCTCCAATACCATACCTGGCAGTACGGCAACCGTTGATGTGTCCGCAGAAGTAGCAGATGCCCTACTTGGTTATGTGATTCATACTACAAATCCAGCCTCACAACCAGAATTAAATATATGACCAAGTTAGTTACAGAACCTAGAATGTTAGTGTCATGATGGTACTGTTATACTACAACCATTACCTCCCCCTGAGCACGAATCATCCTTATGGATATCTGTTATGATGGTATTCTCCTTTTGCAGTGGGTGGCTGAGCCTTTTTATTACGTGTGGGTCTTCCAACACAGACAAGTATACTTACCTAGAAATTCTATAAATTCTAATATTTCCTGAAAACTGTTATAGACATGGCTATAGAGCAGGCGCTCATTACTTGGGTGCATTTGGTAGCTTCGGCCATCTGGGTGGGCGGCTCCATATTCTTGGGGGTAATACTCTCGCCTATAGTGCGCCAAGTGACACCAAGTATGGAGGAACGCCTCCGTCTCATGATATTGGTGGGAAAGCGGTTTAACAAGATAGCCATTCCCTCCCTGATAATACTAGTAGTAACGGGCGTGTATAACTCCCGCGTTCTACTGGTCAACTACACGCTGCTGGATGACTCAAGTTACGGTGTATTTCTTGTTGTAAAGATGATATTGGTTGTGGTACTAGTTGTTGTGTATCTAACACATGTCCGTATAATTCGCCAGGATGTTGTAGATAGGATAATGTCCAAGAGTATGGGGGAGCCGGAGTTACGACGCTTGCGTATTAAAATCATAGTACTAGGCGAGGTTACCGTTGTACTCTCAGTAGCTATACTCTTTTTTGCGGCCCTGTTGGATTCCGGAGTCTGAGAGACAATTTTGAGATTTCTGGTCTAAATTTATTAAACTACTGGTGAGAGACTATACTTTTCTTCCATCTCTTGTTCAAAGAAGAATGAGTTCCCAAAGGCAGGCTTGAGGTCATCAAGCCAAATGGCATCCTCGTCGTACTTTGCAAAGAAAGGCTTCTGCACCCAGTCAGGGTTTCGTCCCTGAAGGAACCGGAACTGCATTACCTTTTGGCCGTTAATAATAGGCGTACCATCTATCATGACTTTCCCAGGGGTTGCAGACATGCTAGGGCCGCGAACCGTTCTCCCCAAACCACTTATCTTCATGTAGGCATCCCGGAATATTTTGTATGCCCGTACCAAGGGTACCCCAAAGTAGTGCTGCGCACCAGTATCCCGTACTACAAACATGTAGTATGGTATACAGCCCATCTGTACCTGTAGATGCCACATACGAGCCCACATCTCAGAGTCATCGTTTATGTGAGCCAAGAGGGGAGACTGTGTCCTTATTTGTGCACCTGTGCGCCTGACCACGCGAACGGCCTCCTTTAGTGCAGGAGTAGTCATCTCATTAATATGATTAAAATGTGCCATTATTGCAACTTGAAGTCCTCCATCGGTAATTCGTTTAAATATATCCAACATATCATTGGCATCCTTATCCGTTAGGAATTTGTAAGGCCAGTAGGATAGTGACTTTGTTCCAATACGGATAGTCCTTAGGTTTGAAATGTCTGCCTCTAGTAACGTGTCTACATATGCCCCAAACATCCGAGCACTCATTATCATGGGGTCGCCACCGGTAAACAAAATATCGGATATCTCAGGATGCTCCTGTACATATTGAACCAACTGCTCCCCCTCCTTCATAGCGAACTTCATCTCATCCATTCCCACAAACTGGGGCCATCGGAAACAAAAACTACAGTATGCATGGCATGTTTGGCTCTGACTGGGAAAGAAGAGACAGGTCTCCTTATACTTGTGCTGCATACCGTATAATTTTGTCCCATCTTTTAGTTGGGGTACGTTCAACTCCATCTGGCCAGCGGGGTGCGGGTTTAGTTTGAGGCGTATTTCATTAGCAGTATCGGCTATCTCTTTTCTAGTACCATCCCTTCTCAACACGGCTGCCATCTTATCATAATGGTGGGGCTTTAGCATATTTTTTTGAGGAAATGTAAGCACGAATATAGGATCGTTAGGAATGTTGTCCCAATCTATCAACCTTTCAATGACATAGTTATTGGCCTTGAATGGAAGAACATTGCCGACCACCTCCATCTCAAACTTCTTCTCCTCAGGCAATTCTTGAATTTGTGGTATGCTGCGAAAATTATTTAGCGTATATGAGCCCAATCGCGGGGATTCATCCCAAACGGTTTTCTGATATGACAACATATTCCATATACAGTATCCATCTTTAAAGTTGTTCTATATAGTTGGATTTGACTGCCGGATTCTACCCCAAACTTCCAGTTTTATGTGGCCAATTATGGAGTTTATCTGTGATTATTTGTCTTAAATATGGTACTTTGATTTAACCATAACAACCCCAACGGCCGCGTCCAGATAATATATGCCCCTTATCAACTATGATCAGAATTGCTGCAAAGTAACCTAAAGCCCATACGGTATTTGGCTTGTATCTGCCTATTATGCCAATCGTAGCGAGGACTACCTTCCACTGTAAAGAGTTGCTCTCCACAGACCCAACAATACCATTCCCGGCCCACTGCTATGACAGGCCCACTGATGTACGTGTGCAAAAATCACTATGATGCAACCGCAGCAAGGGCTGCCCGCCGCTGTGGTGAGCCCTCCGGATAAAAGCTGGGCACGCGTGGCTCTATCATACCATTTAATACCTGATGTGTGTTTTGACCCTCACCCGGCCGTAGCATGCCACTATCCAGCATCTGCTGCACGGCTTCTTGCGCGGATAGAAGGTCCACAT
>VXON01000045.1 GCA_009840065.1 Cenarchaeum sp. SB0662_bin_33
CATCTGCCATACTATAGGTAAAAATAAACTAATTTATTAAGTTTCCTATTAAGCGACGCGTGGAGCACGCCGCGCCGGGTAATGTGTGTGGTAGTAACGATCTTTATAATAGCAAAATCGCCCTATATGCGAAAATTAAACTACAGAAACTTATGCACGCCGCTATACGTAGGGTTAATATATTGAAACCCTCCGACACTAACTGTGAAGCTTGTATTAACAGTGGCAGTAATAGTGGCCATAGCGGCCATCATATCTGTAACATCCACCGCAGTGGCACAGTCGTATACCAACCCGGCGACCTCGTCGATTGGGTTTACACTTATAATAGACGGACAGGAGTTTGAAATCAAGGATTGGAGAAGGGCACCAGTTGTCTGGGCCGATACGGATTTATGGCTGACCGCAGACCAGAGCGTGTGTTGGTTTGCCACCACTTCTGATTATGTCGATGATTCGACATGTGGAACCACCTATAATTTTGACCAAACAGGGAAGAGTAAAGGATTCCACTACATATACGCCGACGCGGGTTGTGATGACTCTGGATGTTTAGAACACATATTGGTACTCATGATCTTTATGCCAAATTCAGGATGATTTCTTTGAAAAATATGGTTGATGGATATTTCAGAAAATAAAAAATGGAAAATGTTTTGCTTTTTGAAGTTGCGTACTTGGTCGTGGCAGTATAATGTAAAGAGTAGGATATGTATCGGCCTGATCAGGCACACATCAAAGATCCATGCGCAGGCTTACCGATTGGTATGATTATGTGGGCTGGCCATCTGACATATCCATCAGATCAGCCGTACGTCAGGTGATTTTTCGGTAGAAACTCTCGTTCCGCACCCTAGCGGTGATGGTCCTTGTGACACTGGCATTTACACTCGCACCACTTTTTCCCTTCAGATATACCGGGGTTGGTGCGTAATTCTCCACTATTCATCAGGACCAGTCCTGCCAAGTTTTTAGCAGGGACCTGTGCACAAGTCCCACTGGCAGGCTATCCCATCGCTGATGGGTAGTGCTATGGCGTACACCGCCTCCGGCGGGGCTCCATACGAGGGTATCGATATGCCTAGGCGGTTGGCCCACCGGAACCGGTTATGTTCCAAGATATGGCCCTCCCCTTGGCGAATCGCTTTCTGTTGTCGTCACCGACGAACCTGCAGTATATTTGGTGTCCCTAAGTCTCTTCGGCTCCGAATATTCCTTCTATTATATCGCTTAGAGCATATTTATTTGGGTTGAACAGCGTGGCCGCCTTTCTTCTGCTGGGTTTGGAGCGATTGATGGTATACTTCTGCTTACAGTTGGGTATCATTCCGTGCATTAATACCACCTAACAGTTTTGGTCTGAATTATGTACACGATCAGTGTTAACCCGCCTGCCCTGCAGATGGGATTCGTGACGCCTGATATTATAAGGCAGCATAACAGTGTCGTTGACATAGACTGGGGTTCCCACCGCAGACAGCACTATCTGTAGGCCCAAAATGGCTGCCATACGGTACTGCAAGTATATCTTTTGGCATGTCTGGACAAAATCCTACTCCTTCTTGCTGGGCCGTTCAACCTCTTTGTCCCCACCCCGCTGCTGTCAACTCTCAGTGGCGCAGTTGCCTCTCCGGCCTCGGCCAGACAGCGACGCGCAGTCTCTGCCAGTATTATATTTAGCCAGTCGGGTAGGATAGTCTGCATGTGTCTGACTAGCATGCCATAATCTAGGGTGGGCTCGTGACTCCAAGGTGTACTCATATCAGATTCAGTTTGGCGGTATGTCTCGTTGTCGGCCAACATCTAGAGGTCAGTTTTTCCTTGGAGTGGATGGGGGGTCTGCCACGGGTTTTTGAGCCGGTATGCGGGGCTGGATTCTCATATATCAGTGTCTTTTGCATATGGGGTACCTTGGTCTCCCTAGTAATATCGCCAGTATCCTTTCCGTCTCTTATGTTTAATCATTATAGAGATAGTATTAAGATCGTGCTATAAATATTTGGATCGTATAGTACGGCACTATACATAAACAAATAACATTCTTCAGTCTGACACTTAAGAAACCAACGTTGTTCAGGCTGCCAGTGGGCAATATCAGATTTACGCATCAAACCCGGTTCCTCCTACAAAGTTGGGTGATGGCCTAAATTCTCCCTAAAGTGCCCATTTTTGCTGCCAAGATGAATCTATAGTAGTGGTTTTACACGCGTTTTTTACCAAGTCCCACGGTTATATTGCATTGGACGAAATACAGTCCAAATATGGCAATTTACTGTACCATTGCGGCCTGTTGTATCAGCGTAAGCCACTTGTCTGGGCCTTGTATCTGTATGTTGGCGGCCTCAGCTGGGGTTCTGCCACCAACATGGCGGTGATGTAACATCACCCAACTTTGTGGGAGGAACCTGTCATGTAATAACCTCAAGTATCTGCGCCCCCTTGGAACCCACAAATGTCTTGTGGCTTATGCCATGAGGAATAAACAGATGGCTCCCCTCTGAGAGTACTACATCTCTGTCGTCCATAACCACCACCGCACTACCATTTATGACGCGCCATAGCCGGGAATGACTCTTTTGGATCTCTATTATTGACTCCGGGTTTAGATGCAGTATGTTTACCCCTGAGGATGTATGCCGTGTTAACTGCTCAATGCTGCCCCAGGCCTTTTTGTATATGGTTGGGTTGGACGCGTCACGTGTAAGGGTGGCCATCGGGGGCAGGGTACGCTTGTGCGCGCTGTCCTTGTGTAGGCGCAGAATATCGTGTATGCGGTCAAGGGGTATATTGGTATCTGCAGATACCTGTGTTGGCTCATCATATAGTCGCTGTAGCACACGATCAATGTCAGCGTAGCCTAGGCCCAACTCAGATGATGCAAGATGATCTGCCCAGAGATGGGGGCCTGGCTCCTTCTCTATTATGTGGCGTGGCACCCCTACGTATCGGGCTAGATCCCACACCTGAGTCTTGTATAATGATACTATTGGTAGCATGTCACATGCCCCATCACCGTACTTTGTAAAGTAGCCCAGCATATGCTCGCTTCTGTCATCGGTTCCCACTACTAGATAACTGTGCTTTTGAGCCTCATAATACAACAGGGCTGCCCGGAGTCGGGCATTCAGGTTACCTGATGCAACCTTTGGGGGGTTCTGATCATGGGCCACCGACTCCCGAACCATATGCTGCAGCGGCTTTATTATATATGGTATGGATAGGCTGGTCGCCACTAGTATGCCGTCCTTTGTCTCTGATGAAGGCGTAAATTCCGAGTTTGGCATTATGAGGGCCAGACAACTGTTACTGCCCAAAGCTCTGCTGCAGAGATGTGCGATTACTGCCGAGTCCACCCCGCCACTGAGACCAAACACGACTCCGGATGCGCCCGCCGCTGCCACCTGCCCTTGAATAAAATTCACTATGTACCGTGTTATCTCATCATATGATAAATCCATCAAGATTTGTATGCATCATACCTGTTTTTATAATATGCTTGGACGTTTGGGCTCTTACTATATACACAGAGGCCGCCTCCGACTTTATACACGTAAGTGTTTTGCTTTTTGAAGTGTCATAAATAGTCAATGATTGCTATTCAATACCAAAAAATCCTGGTCTAATGGATATATTAGATGATCAGCCCCGCATAGTCATACCAATCGATTGATGTGTGTCTGATCAGGCTACATCTATTACTCCAAACAAAAGACTGCTTTTTACGGATGGATGCCATATTGGCCTAACCCAATACCAACTTCAAAAAGCAAAACACTTTCGCATATTCTCTTTTTATTGAACAGTCTCCCATTATATGTATGGTGCCAGTTACATCGTTTGTAATACCCCTGATGGTATGGGCTGCCTGCATATTCTGTCTTGTGCAGGTTACAGACTCTCCATGGCTGAGCCCGTACCATCTACACTGGTCCCCGGAGCCATTTGCTACGCAGGCCGCTCTGGTGGCAGGCCTACTCCTGTCTCTGCCAGCATACATTACAAAATATCATAACCGTAACTATACTTGGCGCAAGGTGATCATATTCAGGATCATATTTACGGCGTCCATACTATACATCATGGGAGGCTTTTCAGTGTTGGATTTGGTACTTGTCACTGCAATGGGTGCAGTGACGGCCGCCGTACCCATAACCACACAGAAATGGCGTACAAGTACCGTGAACCAGGCTCTCATATACCTGTTCAGCATAATAGCAATACCCGTACTGTATGCATACCTACCATATGCAGCTTCAGTATTGGCAGCCACATACTTAGCCGTCTTCATGGTTATGATGAGCGTACTATCCAACAGGAGTGCCACACTCCATCCGATGCCGCCGGGATTTGACTGGCGGAATACACCCGACATAAAGCATCCCGGCGGTACGTTGTGTGACTGCCCAAGACACCGCAACAGGCGCGAGAATCCTGACGTTCTGCAGCTGTGTGCCGACTGCATGGAGGTGTATACAAAACGTCCTAGGGATGTAAAGCTAAGCCGAGGCGTACTGTTCATACTCTGGTGCATGCGAAATATAGTTGTGAATAGGTTTATCGTGCTGCGGCTTGCGCGCAACACCGATGACTGCTACTTTTGTAGCTCAAGGCGCGGAGGACTACGGGGAAAGATTGTACCACCACCTAGCCCATAGACTGGGCCTTCTAATGCACTAAAAATCTGGCTCCTCTCATGCATATGGCAACATCAAAATATTGCCCATGTATGGTAATCCTTGTGAACCCGGACAGACTGGCACTTACCAAACCCGAGATAGTGATGTTCTGTGACAGGGTGATCGCAAAGTGGTCTAAAGACACAACAAGGAACGCTCAAAACATACTTGCCATGAATGCCGTAAAGACCAGCGTACTGTGGACTGATGATGAGACCCTCAAGGCTGTCTGGGGTGAGATAACAGAGTGGATGTACGAGCTGCTGTACGAGAATGCCATGGCCCAAGCTAGGGGAGAGGGCGCCACATGGGCAGAGACGCTGAAGAATGTAAAAGATTAGATGTCAAGACCGGTTATTGTCGTGTATGATGATATGTACCGGGCAGTAATCTTTTTGGATATACCCGGAGGTATATCGGGAGGCTCTGACTCTACGCCCCGGGCAAGGTCATCTTGGAACCTCTTCTTCCAGCCAGTCTCTTCCAACCAGTCACGAAGAATCTGCTTGTCGTAAGAGTCCTGTCTCTGACCTATGGCATACGAGTCCTTGGACCATAACCTGTACTCGTCGGGGCCGATGGAGTCGCCTAGTAGTATCTGCCCATCAGATATGCCAAACTCAAGCTTCAAATCGGCCAGTATAAAACCGGCACTGTTCATGTGCCCCGCAATCGTCTCGTATACTGATATGGATGTATCGTATAGCGTGTCGTACTGTCCCGCAGTCACCAGCTCTGACTCGATGGCATGCTTACGGCTTACGGGCATATCGTGCTCGGACTTTGTTGTGGGATCAAACATGGGGCTCCCCAGCCGGGAGGCAAGCCTCGTACCGCTGTTTGGGGGCAACTTGACCTGATTGTTCCTGAATCGACCCACAAGACTGCCGTACAGGTACCCGCGTACCACACATTCCAGCGGTATCATATTCATCTTCTTTACAAGCATCTCCGTATTCGAGAGACGGCGCACAAAGTGGTTTGGGGTGCGAAGGTTTTCAAACCAGTACTGGGCAAACTTGCAGAGAATCTCACCCTTGCGATATATGGTATCATGGAACTTGACATCAAATGCAGATACCCTGTCTGAGAAGCGAAACATCAGTGTATCATCACCCATGTCGTACACATCCTTCACCTTACCAGAATTTAAAAATCGGGGTTTGTTGCCATCATGTATCATTATACACTGCCCCCGTATAATCGTCCTAGGATATTTTGTGGTCTAGTATGTGGATACAACATCCTCCTCTGCTTCATTATATCTGTAGTTTACGCTTGCAAATAAACTATGGGTAGCACGGTTCCCCCTACAAAGTTGGGAGATGATCTAAATTCTATCTAAAATACCGACTTCTGCAGGGATGAAGAATTTTCCAAGTAGTCAAAACTTCCTCCAAAAATGATCGCGTATCTGCACACCTAATGCTATTCCGGAGGCAAAATCTACCCAAATTGACTGTAAAAAGTTAGATAATGCGGGTTTTATGATTCATTTTATGCATGATTACGAAAGTGTTTTGCTTTTTGAAGTTGCCTGCTTGGGGCAGTATAATGTAAAAAG
>VXON01000007.1 GCA_009840065.1 Cenarchaeum sp. SB0662_bin_33
GGATAGGGCCATACAGGACCGACAAGTACCCAACTTCAAAAAGCAAAACACTTTCGATGCTATTTGATGGTCAGCTCTATTGAGCCGCCCTTACTGTCCCAAGCAAATATGTCCTCGTCATTATATGGCCATTTTATTATCACTGATACCAGACCAAAAAAATTGTTCAAGTCAGTGACGGATGGTTCTGCCGAGCCTCCTGGATGGGAGTGGATCGTACCCACATAACTCAGATCAAATGGTAGAAAAGAGTGGGGAAATCCTGCAAATGTGGGACCTGAATGGCTAAACGGGGGGACCACCAGCTCCTCAACCAGTATATTCCCTTTTTTGGACTTTCCTTTGAGTATCAATATGGCCTCATTGGGATGGTTTATCTTGCAGTATGATATGATGCCATCCATGGCCTGCCTCTTTATGGTAACGTGCCGCTTCAACTCTCTTCTTTTAAACAACATAAAATTAACAACAAATTATGTGTAATAAGTTTCTCGTACTTGGCCAGGTCGTGCATATTCCTCCAAGCAAAAGACTACTTTTTACGGATGGATATCACACTAGGCTGACCAAGTACATAACTTCAGATAAAACAGTTTTAGAACCAAGAGGATTGTAAAAATACTGCGTCCCATGAGGGTGCGGACATGAAAATACACTTGCCGATGAGGTAAGGGCGTTGGCGGCTGGATACGGAGATCTAAAGTTTGCCGTTACGCTGACTAATGCATAGTCGTTTGTAGATAGATCCAATATTTTTCGATTCAAGAATATCGTGCCATTATGGCCGAATTTGGGCAGGTATCGGGCCATCCGGACCACATTATACAGTCAAACCATTACAGGACAGGTGGTATGTATAAAATCGGGAGCAGTGGGACAGCAACACGGTACTGCCGGCTGCGAGATGTGCGTGGAGTGACAGTATTGTGCGACCCGCTCAGGTGGCAGCCGCTTCGGTCTTGGATTCCGGAGTGGTCAGGTTCAGTATGGTGCAGGGTAAGGGTTTGGAGGGCGGGATGCCATCTGGTAGCATATAGTCGAACAGTTTAGGGGGCTACAGTTCGCCATAATTTACTATATCTTTTTTAGATCATCGATGGATTCAAAGTAGATTACTGCCAGCGCGCGCCTGAGATCGCGCCACAGCACCTAGATTGGGTTAAGCTGAGGTGTGTACTAAATGAAAAATTAATGGTTTGTGTTACCAGCCATGGGTGTTTTAAACGATTTTTTGGTATTGAATTGGCTATTCAAAAAGCAAAACACTTTCCTTTTTAGTTAGCCTTCATAGTATGGTAGCATCATGAATAAAATTTTATCTCCTGCTCATACGGGTTGAACGGCCTTATCAGTAGCCGAATTGATCTCTGAGATTAATAGGTACCTCTGCTGGTGAACCCCAACCCATTTGTCCAGGTTATGCCTATTTCTACAAGCGCAAGATTGCTTTTTACATATGGATGCCGTGGTGACCTAACCAAACATCACATCAACTAGTATTTGATTTCGTACCGCATGCCCGTAATCTTTTCTAGGGCTTCATGTATCTTTTTGATCTCCTTTGGTATGGACTCTTCCGTCTTTGTAGTCGTATTTTTAATATTACTTATCTTTTTTTGTATCAACTCTTGTGTCTCTTTTAGATTATACATATCCTTTTTTAGCAAATCCATCTTGGCGGGCTTGACATCCTCCATGTCTACAGTGGTTTTTTGTACCTCCGCCTCCAGATTATTTATCTTATCCACAAACCGGCCTATGGCCTCCTGGGTCTGCATTATGGCCTCTAGGGCTTTACTGACATCCTTGACGGATATTGAACCGGACGATGTGGCCCTGCGCACTCCCTCCAGCAGTTCAATAACACTCCCGCTATCGGCTAGCCGTATTGTGTCGTATGCGTCATCAAGCAGCCTCTCTAGCAGCGCAGTCTGCTCCTTGTCTGCCGATATGCGCGAGTATCGTCCTAGTGGTCTGGATATCTTTGTAAACTGTGTGGATATCTCCATCTTTAGTGCTACCCGATCGCGCTTGTGTCGCTCCATCAAATCACATAGATTCAACCAGCGATTATACTCGGCTGACTTCTTGAAATCTGCAATCTCTGCTTCTGTCTGCGCCATCTTTGAGCTTATATCATTGCTCTCCTGCTCTGACTCTGAGACACTCTTACCATTGTCATTAATGAGCATCTCCATACTGTGTACATTCTTTATTCCCCCCGTTATGGTCTCGGCTAGTTCGTTATCATTTTGATGCCATGTTGTGGTTGAGAGTAACTCCTTTCTGTTGTCTTCAATCTCCTCTAGTATCTGCTTGAGCCTGGCCGCATACTCTTCTGCAAATACGTGCACCACTCGACTCTGTTTTCCTAGAATATTGCCCACCCGCTTGAGACGGTGCTCCAGATCCTTGTTGGCCTGAACCATGCCCTTGTAATCATGTATGGGCTCTATCTCTACCGCATTCTTCTTGAGAGCCTCTATGAGCATCTTTTTGCCCTTTATGACAAGGGGTCTTATTCTTGGATCTATCTCCTCTTCTTCTTCAAGATCATCCATCTCTATATCCTTACGTATCTGTACCAACTCGCGAATCAGTGTGTTGGTTTTGTGTGCCAGATTACCGGCTTTGGTTATTGTGCGTTCGGCACGAATGTGGCGCGTCTTCTCTGCAACATCTACTATCTCATCTAGTCTTATAATGGTTATCTGCGGCTCCTCCGGAGGCTTTTTTCTTCCCCAGCCAAAAATCATACTCTGTGTACGTTGTAGCATGCCTAAAATGGTTGCGATTTTTGGCATTCGCAAAGACAAAGTGGGTTGGACCTCTAATTTTGATGCCACTTTTGGTGGTCACAGCGCAGATGATTGGTACCCACCACATCCTCCGGAGGAAGCACAAACCTGAGCGTCAAAACTCCACAGGCAAAAAGCAGGTGTGTAAACCCAAGATGGGGCTGGCTAGGTGGGCCTGTCCACACCCATCAGTCCAAGCACAATTGTACGTTAATGCTAATATATTATATATGAGATAATAATCTAGAAACTCATGAATGTAATTCCACAAAACTACAACCTTGAGTTCGTTCCCGACTTTAAGAATTTTACCTTTGATGGTGTTACTACAATAACCATAAATTGTCTTGAACCCACTACGGTCATAAAACTTGATGCAGTTGATATCATGGTTGAATCATGCTCATGCAGTATTGACGGCGTAGTGTTTAACGCCACCTTTTCTGTGGGTGATGGACAACTAGCTATAGATACACACCGCAGCATAACAGGTGAGTGTGAGATTAAGATAAAGTACAGGGGCATACTGAACGACAAGCTGGTGGGATTTTATCGAAGTTCATACAAAGTTGGTAATGAAACAAAGTATCTGGCCACAACACAGTTTGAAGCTGCTGATGCCCGGCGCGCATTTCCGTGTTTTGACAGACCCGACCTTAAGGCCACGTTTGACATAAGGGTACATGCGCCTGCAGGGATGACTGTAGTATCCAATATGCCCATCAAATATACAACAGAACTGGATAATGGCTACGTCTTTGTCTTTAGAACAACTCCTAAAATGTCCACATATCTTGTGTATATGGGAGTTGGTGAATTTGAGTACTTGGTCGGCAGCGGCAAGATTCGTATTGTAACAACTGCAGGAAAATCAAAACATGGTAAGTTTGCCATGGAGTTGGCAGAGCGACTGATGCCGTTATACGAGAACTATTTTTCCAGGTTTTACAGGTTACCCAAACTGGATCTCTTGGCTATACCAGACTTTGGCTCCGGAGCAATGGAGAATTGGGGCGCCATCACATTCCGGGAGAACCTCCTACTGTACGATGAGAAGAACTCTTCAAACAGCACAAAACAGCTGGTGGCCGAGGTGGTCTCACATGAGCTGGCACATCAGTGGTTTGGTAATCTAGTTACCATGGAGTGGTGGAACGACCTGTGGTTAAATGAGAGCTTTGCAACGTTTATGGCTACAAAGACGTTGGATTGGCTGTATCCAAATTGGAACTTGTGGGATCAGTTTGTAAACAGTGCATCGCGAACCGCAATGGAGATGGATGCTTTGAATTCTACGCACCCCATAGATGTCAAGGTTAACTCCCCATCACAAATTCGGGAGATCTTTGATGCAATCTCATACGAGAAAGGTGGCAGTCTGCTGCGCATGATTGAGGAATATGCGGGAAAACTAACATTTAGGGGTGGATTGAGATTGTACATTAAAGACTTTGAATATAAGAACGCCACCGGCAAGGATCTGTGGGACTCTATTGATGATTCAATAAGAAGATCGAGAGATGCTGATGATGATGTATCAAATGAGAAAAATGGCGAGACTGCCAACATGTCTGTGCACAAAATTATGGAACCCTGGCTGAGTATGAGCGGATTTCCCATGATACGTGTGACTAGAGAGGATGATATAATTACGCTCACACAATCCCAATTCCAGATAAACAAGGATGGTGGGGATAAACTGTGGCCCATCCCTGTTGTAATCCGGGGTAGACCAGCCCGTAAAAAAATCGTAATGGATAAAAAGACTCTAAGTCTGGTGATGCCCGGAAAATTTATTGTTAACTACAATCGTCTAGGCTTTTATCGAGTAATGTATGAAAAGGAGATTCTTGACCAGATGAAGGAGGCCGTTGAAACCAAAGCCATCACCAGCATGAACCGCTGGTCTGTACAAAATGATCTCTTTGCAATGTGTTTAGCCGGCAAAACTAGTATACTGGACTATCTGGACTTTGTGGGTGCGTATAGAAATGAACGGCAGTACATGCCACTGGCAAACATTGGTGAAAACCTATCACTTCTGCTAAACATGTCCCATGGGCAGGACTGGAATAACAATATACGTGATGTATCCACTCCAATATTTAACAACATACTAAAGTGGCTGGGCTGGAAGCCCCATTCTGGCGAGCCTCATACACACTCGTTTCTACGGACATTGACTATACTGTCCTTGGGGCGCCTTGATGAGAATATATCTGACAAGACCGCCGATATGTTTGCAGGTTATGCTGATAATCCGGGCACGGTTCATCCGGACATGCGCCGTCCTGTCTTTGCGGCCGTCGCACGGCATGGTGGTGCGGGTGTCCACTCAAAGTTATCAGGTATGTTTGCAAGTGCCAACTCTGCCGAGGAGCAGGCGCGCATACTCTTTGGATTGTGTGAATTTGACAATCCACGGCTGCTTACCCGGACACTGGATTTTGCCATTAGCAACAAGGTTCGTACACAGAACGTTCATAGTTTTATTATAAATGTGGCATCCAACCCGGAGAGCCGGGGCATGTTGTGGCCATGGCTCTCTGAAAACTGGGACTCTGTAGTCTCAAAGGTGGGTACTGAAAGCGGACTGCTAGGACGAATTGTAACTGGTATAGCCCTAGCCACCGAAGGCTCTGAGATTGACGAGATTAATGAGTTCTTTACACAAAAGAAGATTAAGGGCATAGACAGGGCAGTAAAACAACTGCTGGATTTGACCCGCCTGTACTCGGACTTTCGTCAGAGGGCTGCCCAAGACCTACAGCATTGATGATAAGGGTTATGGTATGTGTGGCCACGGCTGCACTGGTTGTCATGTTTGTGTCATTATCATACGACGATACAGATTATACATCACACTTTGATGTAAATACTACATATGATGATGAGATAGTCACCGTTCAGTTTGCGGACAAGACTGGAGGCACGCAACAGGTCTCTATGGAGATACAGGGAATGAGAGAGACGTTCTTTAGAACATATGATTCACACATCTTTACTGATGATGTACACTTTGGGGAGCCGCCGCGGTACGGGTGGGGGGCTCACCCCATATTGTTTCATATTACACACGATACATTGGGTAATGTGACACTAAAGACCGAGTTTAGGGATGCGGGCCAGCCCCAGGCCGATATTATATTTGTCAAGCCCTGAGTTGGTGTCATGACTCTGGGCTTTGACCGTATACACCAAGCTTTTTTCACAACATAATTAAACCAACAAACGTTTTATTTTACAACAGAACTTGAAACATTTATAGAAAGATCTTTATTCATAATAATATAATGATGTGTTTACGTTTTGATCAAAATATCAAGACAAGGCTTGAATATGAACAGCAGTTTCAAGAATTAAAAACAATGTACTTGGTCAGCAAAACACAATATTTGCGCATAAAAAACAACTTCCCATCTGGAAAAATAGGTATGG
>VXON01000174.1 GCA_009840065.1 Cenarchaeum sp. SB0662_bin_33
ACACCTACCAAAAGTCGTCCAGCACCTGTAGTGTCTCATACTCTTTGATGGGGTTAGCTCTCATTATTTTTAATCTGGATATATCCCTATCAAAGAGGGCATCCTGAAACCAGTCCATTAATAAGCGGGCACGTTTGGACATGGAGGGCATCTTCTTCAAATACACATTTCTCCACAGCAACCACGCCATCATTCCACGTATATTCAATCCAAAAATGGATACTATGCCCGTTCGTTTGCCAATTACTGCCATTTGTCCCCGGGGCGCATATGTGAACTTTTCCATTGAATTGTTTTTTATTAATGAGTATAGATTGGCAGCTATCCTCTTGGCCTGCGCTTCGGCTAATTGGGCGGTAGGTGGAAATGGTTTTTGTGTAGAAGTATCTATGCATAGTGCGCAATCACCGGCTGCAAATACACCCTTGTATCCGTCAGCCTCTAAATATTCATTTATTATTATTTTTCCCTTCTCTGTCTTGAATATTGACCGCTTTACAGTGTTCGTAGGAGTAACACCTGCCGTCCATATTACCGTCTTTGTATGTAAGATGTCTGTTGTCTGATCATCCAAATTCTTAGTAGTCACAATATTCCCATCAAACCCAGTTACTGCGGTTCGGAGGTTTATCTCTATGCCTCTCTGTATCATTTGATTTTGTGTAAATTCTGCTAGTTTTGGGGAAAACCCGGGCAGGATTGCCGGCAGGGCTTCCAGTACCTTTACAGATATGTCATTCATAATTATTTTGGGATAATATTTTATAGCATCATTTAGAAAATCATTTAACTCCCCCGCAGTCTCTATCCCTGCAAAACCACCTCCAACAATGACAATGGTCAATAAACTTTTTCTCGTATCCGGATCAGGTTCATTATTGGCCTGCTCCAGCATGTCGATAATACGGTTACGCACGATAACTGCATCATTTAATGTCTTCATTCTAAAGGCATTATTCTCTAAATCGTTCATACCAAAAAAGTTGGTCTCGCTACCCAAGGCCACCACCAAATAATCATATTCCAGTGTGATGCCAGGTTTTTCAGGTGTGCCCCACAAACTCACCTGACGGGTAACGGGGTCTATGTGCCTTACCCTTCCCTCATAAAATGTTACCTTCTTGATTATGGTCCTTATTGGTATGACTATATTTCTAGTCTGAACTGTGCCAGAGGCGACCTGGGGTAACATGGGTGTGAACAACAAAAAATTGTCTTCACTGACCAGTATGATCTCGATATCTGTGCTTTTGGAGAGTTTTTTTTGAAGATGTTTTGCGCATTCAACGCCAGCAAAACCGCCACCCAGTATAATAATTTTTTTTTTCATGTCGACCAGTAATTTTGGGGCGCCCTAGTGTAACAGCTCCCATCTACTCGTGGTATGCTGTATATCTTATTCTGACCTCCATGTGCATGCATGATTAGATTGTAGATGTAAAGTTCTTGTATATATTTGCCTATGACAACAACAATCCTGTTATCTTTACGCTAGGGGTTAGTTCACGTTTGATGACTATTATACTAGTCTGACATGTCCCTCAGGACAAACTTACACCATGTCCGTATACTTTATATTATGTCATATTTATTACATAAATAAGATGAAAATGACAATATTTGAAGAATTTGACAGAATCTTCGACAGCATGGTCAACAACTCGTCGTTGATGGCCAACCCCATCTGGTATGGATGCCGCGTTGTGGTAGGGCCTGATGGTCCGCCAGCCATACAGGAATTTGGAAATTTACAGGGCAACACAGTTGAAGTGGATGTAATACCAAATGAAGAAAAGAGTGAAGTAAAGATGGTCGCAGAAATACCAGGTGTTGTAAAGGATGAAATACAGGTCTCTGTTGATGAAAACGTCCTGGTAATTGATGCAATACGTAGTGATAAAAAATACCACGCCAGTGTGCCGATTCAGTATCCAATTGTTGAGGATAGTGTAAAGGCATCGTACAAAAACGGCATTCTGGAGATAGTCTTTAGTACGGAGAGTAGGCCAAAGGGCAAACAAATAAGGGTAGAATAACCCTTTTTTTATTATTTATTTTAAGCACAGTATCCGTCATTGCGCAGCCTGTATTATGTAGATTTTAGTTTATTAATATACACGTAATATAAAAACAAAAGAAAAAAACTAAAAATTAAGATGCGAGTTCGTCCCAACCCTTTACGAAGAGACCATTTTCACGTAGTGGGATTGGTTGTCCAACAGTAAACTCCGTTGGTCTCATCCAAAAGATTGCCTTTGTGGGACATACACCAATGCATGCGCCATCAGAGATGCATCTCTCTGGATAAAAGACGAATGCTTTGCTTCGGCTCCAGCCTTCAACAGACTTGATTCTGAGAACATCAGGTCCTAGTGCAGTGCAGACTTGTACACATAGTGCACAACCAATACACATTGCGTCGTTGATATCTGGTAGTATTGCTACTGGCATACTGTACAAAGTGCTGTTTTAGTTAATATAGCTTGCCGTAATTTTGGTTCCCATAACACCGTTTAAAACTATTAACGGCGTTATATTGAAAGTTATGTAAAAGTGAAACGGATTGTTGCGTAATATGATGCGCAGTGAGACTGCATACTAGCCGACGCAATTTCCCTAATTTTATCGATATATTTTATGATTTTTGTTCTTTAATAAATATCAAAAAATTATTTATATATCAGAAGGTTTGATAGGGGTTTGAATTGCCCGGATGTGGTCTTTAAACCACTTTTTTCAATCTTGCAGTATCATCTATTACATCTAGTACATATGTGGTACTTGTCAGGCTAGTATGACTGCCTGGAATCTTCCATTTACCTGTTGGTTTTTTTGTTATGGCGGCGGATACAACCCGGGTATTGACAGTGACCCCCAATGAGGTCATTAACATTATGGAGTGGAGTGCCAGACTCCGGCGTTTCAACGTGGTTGTCATTCCGTTTAATGAGTCTATTATAATCAGGTATTCATGTGTGGATGTGATTTGTACTATACTTGTAATCTCTTCTCTCCAGTCTGTTAGGCCTGGGCGCCGTATCAATACATTATTCGGCATTTCAAACACGCCCGAATTAACATAGCCACTATACAGCATATCAAAATCCAGATATATTATACCATGGTTGGTATGATGCGTCAATTTCTCTAAAAAAACACATTTTAAAAAGGGATCTGCACATAATATTACATCGGGGCCTGCTGCTTTGTGTAGTAAAAACTCATCAAGTATATGCTCTATATTCCGGGGCATCATACTTTTATTTTGCAGATTACCAAATAAACCTGTATTATATTATATTATATAACGACAGTCAGATGTATGCTGTATACCTAATGCTCAATAATACAGAATCTGATTATTATGAAGAATTTCCCAACACGGGCCGCATATACCTAAACAACGCTTCAGTATCCCGAATGCCAACCTCTGCAATTACTGCAGTCTCTGACTTTTTCATAAATTATAGTGATGCAGGGCCAGACTCAACGGTGGGTAGAGAGATGGTACTAGATATGGCACGACGGGTACGGCGCATTATATCAGATATGATACACTGCCAACCTGATGAGATCATACTGACACAGAGCACAACTGATGGCGTAAACATTGTGGCCAACGGACTGGATATAAGGCCGCACAATAACATAATAATGCGTGATGTAGCGCATGAACACCATGCCAACTCTTTTCCTTGGCTCAGCCTACAGGCAGAACATAGAATCCTCAAAGTAAATCAAAATGGTCTGTTCAATATCAGGGATATGGAGTCATATGTAGATAATGATACAGCAGTAGTGGCCCTGACCCATGCTTTATACAACACAGGAGCCATACTGCCACTAGAGCGCATAGGTCGAATGCTGCAGGGTACCACGTATTTTTTTGTAGATGCAGCGCAGACTGTGGGAAATTTTGGCAGTTATGACTTTACAAAACTACACTGCGACTCCATGGCCTTTAATGGTTCAAAGTGGCTCTGCGGCCCGATGGGGACGGGTTTATTCTATTGTAGTAGGAAGGCCGCCTCCCGGTTGCGTCCTGTTGCCGTTGGCGGCGAGTCTGCAATAATATATGATGACACAAAGATAGCACACAAGAATATGCCGGATAGGTTTGAGGCCGGATACCGAAACTATGCTGGTCTAGCTGGTCTTGCAGCATCCCTGGAGTATATCACACGCATTGGTTTGGACACCATACAGCACAAAAATAACAAGTTGAGCCAAGCGTTTAAGGACAACATATCAGATATGCGAAATATTACCATGTACGGGCCGACCGATGGGCACATAGGCATTGTATCGTTCAACATAAACGGTCAAAAATCATCAGATGTTGTTAAAATACTGGAAAGCCGCGGCGTAATTGTGGCGGAGCGGGAGATCGGCGGACAGAACATAGTACGAATATCGCCCCATTTTTACAATACATATAATGAGATGGATGCAACCATAGAGATTATCAAGAAACTTCTATGAGCCTTCCTGTTCTTCTATGACCATCATAGTTAATGTAGATTGAACCTTGGTTATCTTACGGATCTTGTTGGTTATTACAAATCGTAAATGCTCCGTATCATCGGTAGTTAGTTTTAAGACAATATCATATACCCCATAGACACCCTGCAGTTCAAACTGTATGCTAGCGGGTTCTTCGGCTAGGACATCCTTTATATCATTTAGAACTGATTCGTCAGAACCCAAGTCAGAATTCAGTAGTACATACGCCGTTGGCACAATATAATTACCAATAATTGATATTTAACTTTTAAGAATAATTCAGAAAATTCGTATTTTAAAAACATGTATTAAATATGAAATTATATTATGTGTAGCATGCTGGTGGATTTGACTCTGGATATGTCCGAAACACTGCCTGTATTTCCGGGCTCGCCGCCTATGCATATGATACCCTGGAGTACCATAAGGGGAGAGGGATACAATTCGGAAATGTTGTTTCTAAGCTCGCATTTGGGGACGCATATGGATGCGCCATACCACTTTGTGCAGGATGGTCTGCGTATACACCAAATCCCTCTAGATGTATTGATGGGTAGGGCCACGCTGCTTAACATACAAAAGAAAGCCAACGAGTATATCCAGAGGGATGACATAGTACGCTGGCAGAGAGATAACCATAAGATTCCACACAACTCCCCTGTGATATTTTATACCGGATGGCAGGCTCACATCAATCACGATTATTACTTTACTGAAAATCCAGGCCTCTCAAGGGATGCGGCAGATTATTTGGCATCAATATCAGTTCCGCTGGTAGGAACAGACTTGCCCAGTATTGATGCAGGACGGGACTCGGCATTCCCTGCACATCACATACTTGCCCGCAAAGGCACAGTAAATGTGGAGAATCTTGCCAATCTAGACAAGATACAGTATATAGAGTTCAACTATATCATACTACCCCTTAAAATAAGGAACGCTACGGGCTCTCCCGTTCGGGCGATGGCGATTTTGGAATAATATTATAGGGCGTTGTTTTTGTACATGTATGAGCCGGCCCGGAAACCTGTGGAGAAGTATACACGGACACATCACACACCGGCCTACCAACTTTTCTTGGGTTCTGCCAGATGTGTTAGCTGGATCAGGAATCCCCACTACAAAGAATGAGTTTGAGTGGATGCTAAATCAGGGAGTCAAAAGTGTGGTTACGATGACCGAAGAGCCGCTGCCAGAGGCATGGGTTCGTGACATACATTACAAGCACTCACCGACACCCGACATGGCGGCTCCCACACCTGAAGTGATAGACAAGACTGTAGATTTTATACATAATAACATATCAGTAGGGAGGCCCGTAATGGTCCACTGCGCGGCAGGTCTTGGCAGGGCCGGGACCATTCTAGCATGTTATTTAATAAAATACAAGGGGCATGATGCGCAGCAGGCCATCGCAGATATACGAAAAAAGCGACCCGGCTCCATACAATCGACGATACAGGAGGTCATTATCTCCCTGTATGAGAAGCGCATACGTTAGACCCGGGATACCAACAAAAACATAGAACACAAAGCCGGCCCGGGATAAAAATTTAGGATTATTAATAATTAGTATACAAAGACAAATGTGGGAGGTACGTGCAATGGATATATAGCGGCGTGCATAAGTTTATGCAGTACTAAAATCGCCCATACACACTACTGAGATTGCATGTGCCTCATTTTTGGAGAAGGATACGAGTTATGTCTGTGCTACAAGATAGAA
>VXON01000202.1 GCA_009840065.1 Cenarchaeum sp. SB0662_bin_33
TATCCGGTCCGCCTGCTGCGCTATTACATCATCCTTTTGCGCAAGTTGATCCTCCAGTCGTGCAAGTTGATCCTCCCGCCGTGTAATTTCCTTTTCTTGTATATTGAATTTTTTAGTGAAGAAATCTACAACTTCATTGATGTCTTGGTTTGACCAATCTATGTCTGCAAATTCAAATTCACTAACCATTACTTTGTACTGATAATTTTACTATATAATATAACCAAATGTCATAATTACCAACTAGTACCGGATAGAGAGATGTTACTAAAATACCTGTTGTCTGCTCACACGAATATGACGTTATATGATCACCTTCATTAGAATCTGAACCACTCAGGACTGTAGCATCGTTAGATTGTACTATCTGATACTATGTGGAATTGGTGGTCGGTTGACTCTTGGATGCTGCGGGGAGCAGTGTGACTCTTGCTGTACCCTCAAAGCATAAAATATTACTTACCAAATAATGTGGGGGTTCTAAAACATCACTGGTCGTTTCATAAAGGGCATGATAATTTAGAGCCTGTCGTGCGGACCTGCATACTTTAGAGTAATTTAGCATGCCTGCCTTTGATTTACATATCACTTTGGTGGATGGAATTAAACCTATAAACGGGAGTTGAACGATACATAGTGATTGTCAGAACGAATCCGAGTTGGACTTGTGGGTATAGGTAACTGCTTTTCTGGCCTGATACAGGGCATAGAGTACTATAGGACTAATCCAGATCAGCAGGTAATTGGTATAATACACCCAAAACTGGCCGGCTACGGTATACATGACATTGACTTTGTCTGCGGCTTTGATGTGGGCGAGAACAAGGTGGGGCGGACCATCAATGAGGCCATATACGCGTATCCTAACATGGTGAACTGGATTGATGCGGATGCAATGCCCAAAACCGATGCCCTGGTATATGAGAGTCCGGCCTTGGATGGTGTCGGAATCTGGGTGGCCAATCGCATAAAGCCCGTACAATCCGGCAAAACAAATGAACAACTACGCGACGAGATACTACATATACTAAGGGAGACTAGCACCGAGATTATAGTATCTTACCTGCCTGTAGGTTCTGATGAAGCGACAAAGTTCTGGGCGCAGATATGTCTTGATGCCAATGTGGCATTTGTAAACTGTATACCGTCGTTTATAGCATCTGATGATGCGTGGGCGGCGAAATTCAGAGAGAGAAACATTCCCGTAATAGGTGATGATATAAAAGGCCAGGTGGGCGCTACAATAGTTCATAGAACACTGGCGCGACTCTGCAACGATCGGGGAACAAAGATAACCCGTACATATCAAATTAACGTGGGTGGCAACACCGACTTTTTAAACATGAAGGAGCAGGAGAGGCTGGTCTCCAAAAAAATATCAAAGACTGAGAGTGTTCAAAGCCAGCTTGACGAACGTCTTGATGATGATGACATATACGTAGGACCTTCCGACTTTATACCATTCCTAGGCAACACAAAGTTGATGTTTATGCGTATAGAGGGTCGCCAGTGGGCAAACATACCATACAACATGGAGGTCCGTCTTGATGTGGATGACAAGGCAAACTCGGCCGGAATAGTAATTGATGCGGTACGCTTGGCCAAGATCGCCCTAAACCGGGGTGTGGGCGGTCCAATAATATCCGCTAGTGCATATCTTATGAAACACCCCATACAGCAGATGTCTGACCCCCAAGCCAGGACTGCCTGCGAGGAGTTTGTCAACATCTAATATACTACTTTTGTTATAATAGAATGGTGTTAAGATGGTTCATATGGATAAGGTCGAGTTATACGGCTTCAAATCATTTGGTTTCAAGAATACCACACTAAAACTGTCGCCGGGACTTGTATCAATATCCGGACCAAACGGCTCTGGAAAGAGTAGTATTCTAGATGCCATAGTATTTGCGCTCGGCGAGAAGAGTCCTAGGATACTACGTGTACCATCCCTGAAATTCGTAGTTAATGATCAGGAGGGTTCCAGAAAGAGTACTAAGGTGGCTAGGGCAAGTGTTCATCTGGATAATGCCGATAGAAAAATCCCTGTGAACTCTGACAAGGTGGTGGTGACACGAATGATTAACAATGAAGGGGAGAGCGCCTACTATCTGAATAAACAAAAGACTACACGAAGCCACATCCGGGATATACTAGATGCGGCCAAAGCAAGTCCAAATGTCTTTAATCACGTACAGCAGGGGTATATACAGCGAATATCCGAGCTGAGCCCAGATGAGAGACAAAAGACTATAGAGGACATGGTGGGCCTGTCATACTTTGATGAAAAAAAGCGTGCTGCCGAGTCCGAACTGGAACGGGCAGACCGGGGTTTGGAGGTGGCATTGGCCAAGATGAATGAGGTCAAGAACAACATACTTGATATGGAGGAGGAGCGAAACCAGGTCATACGCAGCAATATATTGAATCAGGAACTAAAGTACTACTCCACAATACAGTCACTTCGAAGGCTACAGTCACTACAGTCCAAGATTGACTCTGCTACACAGAGATATGATACACTCTCGGATGATATAGATAAGACATCATTGACGCAGTCGGAGGTACAGGAAGAGATTAACTCTCTTGTTGAAAAGAGAAAGACGTTTCTTGACAACGATAACACATACGGGAAGGATAAGGCCCATATAGCCAATGAGGTGAATGTTGCTGTCCAGAATGTGCAGGACCTAACCGTTGAACTAAAGACTACCAAATCCGATCTGGAAATAAACAAGAGGCATCTGCGTGAAACACGCCAAAATATATTGGAGATTGTATCGACCCGTCGTGATCTGCGCCAAAAAATGCATGCAACCCATGAGACGATGAATCTTATGTACCGGCAGAATACTACAATAACAGATACACTAAACGGTGTCGATGAGAAGCGCGCAAATGTTCTATCTTGGCAGTCTGAGGCGGCATCTAAAAAGGCACGTTCTGAAGGAGTGCTCAAACTGTACAGGGCCACACTGAATACCCATGAGCGCCATCTGTATCATATAGATACCTCCATTAAAGATGACATCGACAGAGCCCAGTCTGATTATATGCGACTTGATCAGTTAGAGCAAGTCATCTCGGATATGGTGTCAACCCGAGACAGACTGAAACTGTGGATAGATAAGAACGATTCTCGAATAAAACATACGCATGACCGGCTGGAAGAACTAGACAAAGTACGACATAGTCTGAAAAAGAACATATCCGATATTGATACCCTTACAATCTTATCTGATCAGGTGACCAGCCGATACGATTCCAAGCTGCGTCTGGCCCGTCGTGTAATGCATGAGGACTATTCGGTGGGCCGCCTGCGTGTGGATGCTCCAGAACTTGGGGTACTAGGGCTTGCCTATGAACTACTCTCATGGGACACCACGCATGAGAGGGCCATCATGGCTGTTGGTGCCGACTGGCTCAAGGCACTGGTGGTGGAGGATGTCGATACAATGCTGAGTGTGGCCTCTATTATACGACAGATGAAACTGCCCCGGGTACGCATACTACCCATCTCTGCCCTGCCAAACACACAATCTACACTGGATTATGCACTGTCCGGGTATATACGGTGCGAGGATAGGTTCACACCACTAAAGAACTTTTTATTTGGTCATGTCACACTATGCAGCTCACTTCAGGCAGCCCGTAGGGTTGCGCAGGGCAGGGGGCATGCCGTCACACTAAATGGAGAGTATGTGGGCCTTGGTGATTCGGTCATACTTGATGGCGGCTCTGTAGTCGCAAACCTCTCTAAAATGATATCCGTATCCTCGGATATAGAGGGTTTGCAGAGATACATAAAACAACTAAAGAGACTAAGTGAAGTATACAGTCATAGGCTGGCTGATACGGAGAAGAAGATACACAGGTATAACTCCAAACTATCCCAGATGCGGCAGGCCAAGGCTGCAGAAGATCAAAACTTGGAGAATCTAGAGTCGCACATTAGTAATACCCACAAAGTCATTGATGATATATCCTGCCGCCTACAAAAGTACAACTCTGATATGCCAGGCAAAAAGACCCAGTCGGAGAGATTACAGGCCTTGGTGTATCGTGTCCGGGAGTTGATAGCGACTGAGGAAGATCAAATTCCCACTGACACCACACAAAAGATTGCAGTCAAACTGGAGTTACTAAACAGACAAAAGACAGAGTTTGAGAGCCTAAAGGCGGACGCAGACACCAAACTCTCAAATATTAAGGCAGAGTGGCAGTCGCTACAATCCCGCAGCAGAACCCTGATAAGTGGTGGCATATCGCTATCCCGGAGGCAGATCACACTGATACAGGAGGGAGAGAGGCTTGAAGAGTCCCTAGAACCACTGCAGGAAAAACTCTCTAAAAAACAAGGTACTGTGGAGCTGCTTCGGGAGAAGGAACAGAATATAATCAAGATGTCCAGCGACTTTACAAAGCACATTAGGGAGTGTGATGATGCTCTTGAACCGCTGCGGGCACAGCATGGGAATCTGACAAATGATATTGCAGGCTTGAGACGGAAGCAGGACTCACTAAAAAGAGACATAAGCGACTATAGAGCGAGACACCTGCGCATCACAGATACACTCCCGCCCCACACTCGGGACATTCCTGTAGATGTAGACCCCGAACCATTCATGGATAAGATTCGTGCTGAATTAGAGGGCATGCCACCACTTAATGCCAACGCGCCAGCATCATACGCTAGGGTATCTTCAGGATACCGTTCCATGTCTGAGCGAAAGAACGAACTTGAGATGGACCGCAACGGCATAGTTGCATTTATTGAAGGGGTTGAGAAGGATAAACGGCAGACATACCTTGATGCATTTGATGTTGTAGATACTGAGATAAGATCAATATTTGATAAGATGTCGGGCGGCAGCGCCTGGCTTGAGCTGGAGGATGAGGATGACATATTCGGATCCGGCATACGATACATGGTACAGTTCCCTGATAAACAGAAACGCGTATCCACATCTCTGAGTGGTGGCGAAAAGACACTGGCCGCAATTGTCTTTGTATTGGCGCTACAGAGACTCAAGCCATCTCCATTCTATCTGTTTGATGAAGCTGACGCGCACCTAGACGCTACCAATGCTGAGAGGTTGGCAAATATACTATCCGAACGTGCCCAGGACAGCCAGTTTATAATGGTCTCACTAAAGGAGTTTGTCGTCAAGAAGGCTGACCTAATATACGGCGTATATCCCAAGAAAGGGATATCGCAGGTTGTATCGTACAGGGATAGTCGTACTAGTGCAGTATCGCCCTAGCCGTCCCACTGCATTACTGGACGCTGGCGTAACCTGTTGCTTGGGTCAGGTTCTGATATGGCCGAGATCAGTGACTGTGTGTATGCGTGCTGGGGATTGTCCAGAGTCTGGTTTATGTCGCCATACTCTACTACGGCTCCCCTGTATAGTATGACTATACGACTCCCAAAATGTCTGGCAGTGGCTAGGTCATGGGTTATGTATATGAAAGATATATCCCGTTTCTGCTGCAAATCCCTCATTAACTCCAACATCTCGGCCCTTATGGATACATCCAGCATGGATACGGGCTCATCGGCTATTATTATTCGTGGTTTTACGGCCAACGCCCGGGCTAGTACGACCCTCTGCCTCTGGCCTCCTGACAACATATGCGGATACTTTTGCATGATGTCATCGGGGTCCATCTTGACATCTCGCAGCGCCTCGGCCGCTAGCCCCTGCCGGGACTGTGCGTCTCCGATACGGTGTATGTGAAGCGACTCGGCAACAATGTCCCGGATACGCATGCGTGGGTTTATGGAATCATACGGGTCCTGATGTATCATCTGGCAACTCTTTTGTATTATATTCTTGGACTCTTTATCGTATGATATTGCTCTGTTGTCGAGTTTTATCATGCCCGAGTCGGCTTTTATGGCACCAAGTATTATCTTTGCAATGGTTGACTTGCCGGACCCTGACTCTCCGGCAATGACTAGTACCTCGCCTTCCAATAAGTCAAAGGATACATCATCGACGGCCTTTACCTCTGTTGCCTTCTTGAAGAGACTCTTTCGTACAAATGTCTTTGAGAGATGCTCTATCCTTAGTACTGTATCTGTCATCATACACTCGTAGTAACCCATACCAATAAACTTTCTATCTCACAAAATGGGTAACATCTCTCTATCCGGTACTAGTTGGTAATTATGACATTTGGTTATATTATA
>VXON01000147.1 GCA_009840065.1 Cenarchaeum sp. SB0662_bin_33
ATGTTTTTTTGCGTGAGTTACCCCACTTTCTGGTATATTGTATTGTCTGTGATGGACTTAACCTTACACACTAAATAATATATAAAATCATATTGTTTTACAACCATGAAGATATACACAAAGAGTGGTGACTCTGGGATGACTGGCCTGCAGGGTGGAATGCGGGTCCCCAAGTCCAGTAGGCGCATAGCCGCATACGGCTCTCTTGATGAGGCAAATACCGTCATAGGCATGGCCATTGCCGCGGGCACATACGTACATATACAATCCATACTGGACCGCATACAGAGGGATCTCTTTATTCTGGGCGCTGATATGTCTAACCCCGACCTTACAATGAAGGCAAACCGTGTCACATCCGAAATGATTGTGTCGCTGGAGTGCGACATCGATAAGGTAGATGATGCACTCCCACCACTTACCAACTTTATACTGCCTGGCGGCACAATAACCGGTTCCATATTACATAATGCGAGGGCAGTGGTACGCCGCGCCGAAACCCACATGGCAGATATGGGCGATGATATAAACCCTCTGTGCCTAGTTTATGTCAACCGTCTATCGGACCTACTTTTTGTACTGGCCCGCGCATCCAATCTGGACAAACCCGAGAGTGTGTGGCGACCCTGAAATGCCGCCGAGCGGGAGGCATCTGCACTCTGGGTATTATGCATGCCTTTGTCTGATCGCAAAACTGTAGCTGATGTCGTATGAGAGGAAACCTGATGAGGTTATTGCAGGTATGCCTACTCTGGTTTACAGGCATTTGGTCTGAAATCAAATCCATATGGAATAATTTATTTCCTCTAAAAACCAGTTATCAGATGTGCCAGGGTAGCTCAGCCCGGGAGAGCACTCGGCTGAAGACCGAGCTGTCGCGCGTTCAAATCTCGCCCCTGGCATTAATATCTGAGTCATATTTGTTTCTTCGATCTTTGTCTGAGAGTACTTCATACGCCTCATTTATCCTTGCCATATCCGTATCCGAATCTTTACCGCTGACATCCGGGTGCAGGCTCTTTGCTAATTGGCGATATCGGGACTTTATATCTTCTGGCGTGGCATCATGTGGCACCCCTAATATCTCATAATAGTTTGGTGGGTTTTGGACGCGTCTATCCAGGTTATACTCTTCGTAGTCATCCTGCCAGTCTGAATGATATTTTTCATAATCACGATTGTTTTTTGACTCAAAATAACTTTGATCATAATCAGTACGAATACGTCGTATGCTGTCTCTTGCCAGATACAGGAACAATACAATGACTGCTACAATAAATATAACAAATACCATCATGACCTCCTGCGGAGATATAACATCATCATTTTGGGCCCATGCGGACGGCATAATATATGCCACAACAGAGAGTATCACTATGCAATACTGCCACATTCTGCCTATACTACCTTTCAGTACAATGTATTTTTTTGTATTTTGCGTGTGGGCACTGGCATAATTGGGAGTATAGATAAAACAAGCCCCTTAATTTGTACCCTGTTGTGTGTACTGCGTAGTACTTTTAAATTGTTGTAGGGTTGCTTTTTTTCTTGTTTTAATTTTTATTTTGTTATTTGTGTTATGATCAAAGCCTTTTTGATTACATATTTTAAGGGATGTGGGATTATTTCTGCCCTCAACCATATGCGCAGACTCGAAATAACCCACACATCCAAAATAAGAAAAATTTTAACGATTACTTTGATCGTTTAGCAGTGATTGCCAGCCAATATACAAGGCCAGGGGCCAAACCAACAATTAATGGTATCCATACAGGCCATCCGTCTACTACATCTGCCATACAAATTGTTAATGACAAATCATATTAAAACGTTATGTTGTGGATGGTCGCGCCTATCGTGCAAAAATTAGTTCATATTCATACTAGCTTTAGGCGCCTAGACAAAGAGTATTTTAAGATATATAGATCATGTAAACCTGCGAGAACCAATCAACACAGAAGTAAACAGAGTACATCATCCGAGAGTGCAAGAAAGGTCTATGCGGTGAGGGGCTACAATTGCACAGAAGGACGCTACACGGCGAGCACCCATTGTATTGAAGCGGAGGACACTGTATGTGGTCATAATATGGTGATGGTCGTACCTCATCCCATGAAATATAGGGTGGAATATGTAACACTGGACGGTGCAGTTATGCTGCATACAATGACCCACTGTCTTATCGGGAGGGACCCATCTTATCAAAATATAAGTAGGCAGTGTGCAGTATAGTCATGCCATTAAAACGTGCAAGCAGAGGCAGAACAAAGGGCGGAAAGGGTTCTAGTGGTGTGGTTCAGTGCACTAACTGTGGACAGACCGTGCCAAAGGACAAGGCCAAGAAGGTTACATCACGTCTAAATCTAGTAGAACACACACTGGCTAAGGAACTTCGATCTCGGGGCGCATATATCGCATCACCCACAGTTCTAAAGTGGTATTGTATATCATGCGCCATACACTACAAGATACTAAAGATACGTTCTGCAGGCAGTCGTCGCAAACGTGGTCGACTGGGGTAGAGACTATGCATCATGGGAATCCTGTTGCTTGAGATGTCTGTATATGTATAGCATCCTCTGCGCCACGGTTATTGCGGATATGACAATTACTATAAACACTGCCAGTGTCATCATGCCTGGTATCATGCCGATTACTGCAATTACCAGTAGCCGTTCGGCCCGCTCTCCTATGCCATAGCCACGGATATTTATGAGCATGGCATCTGCCTTGGCTCTAGCGTAGCTCACCAGCAGCGACAGACCTATGGCCAGCAGTGCCAGGTCTGGAGACACCAGCCCGCCGGATGCCAGTCCTGCAAACACGGCAACCTCGGCTATCTTGTCAAACATGGAGTCTAGAAAGGCCCCCGACCGAGATACCTTACCGGTCACCCGCGCCACCTGCCCGTCTATAAGATCAAAGAAACCAGATATCAATAGCATAATGCCGCCAAGTACGTATGCATACTCTGTAACGCTACCATACATTATGGCCGCCACAAAGGCGGTTACCAGACCCATCGAAGTCCAAAAGTTGGCAGACATGCCCGTGCGCGCAAATATCCTACCCAGACCTTCGGTGTATGGCAGCAGCCTGCCACGAAGCCGATTGAGTACCATTATTTCACTCTGCCATATACATTCATGGCAGTTAGGGTCGAGAGTATCTTGCCGGCCAGCGTACCTCCGGCCCCATTATCAAATAGGGGGTTTAACTCTACAATGTCGGCTCCAACAACATTGCCTTTGCCCAACTCATATATCATGGAGAAGAGCTCCTTGGATGTTATCCCACAACCCTCGGGATTTCCCACACCCGGACAGAATGCAGGATCCAACACATCCATATCCACACTTATGTATGTGGCATCATGTAATTTAACAAACTCGGCCAGCTGGGACGGTCCAGACCCCTTCTGGATGTCTGCATCGGTTATAATACGTATATCTGACTCTTGAGCGTACGCAATCTCTTCTGCAGCATATGCCCGTCCGCCTACGTGTAATATGTGGGAACTTCCACGCTCCTCAATTATGCGTCGTAGAAACGAGGCATGACTTAATTTTGCCCCCGCGTACTGGTCTCGTAAGTCATAGTGGGCATCAAACACCACAAGGGCGGTATCTTGGGGAAATGCCATGTATGTGCCCAGCGTAACTAGGTGCTCTCCACCCAGAATTATGGATATTATATTGTCATCGCGCATCTCGGACACCACCAACCGAACCATCTTTACCATATCGGCTGCATCGACGGTCTGCACCAGATTACCCAAATCATTCATGGCCATCCCCTCCAAGTCCACACCAAATCTGGAGTGGAACACCTCGATATTGTTGAACATCTCTCGGATATAGTTTGGGGCAAATCTACAACCGGGACGGTAAGAGTGGGTGGAGTCAAATGGAACACCCAGTATTGTGGCGGCCGGTTCCCCATCACCTGATAATAATGTCGATGGATTTGTGTATAATTGAGTATAACTCAATGTGTCATCACACCATTATTTGAGGCCGAAGGGAGAGCAATCTGGGCTGGTTCAACATGGCCCATGGCTTTCCACGAACCTGCTCTCTTATGTTGGATATGATCTGCTCGACTGTAAGGTTGATTATCCCACCGGCACGTCTGTCCCTTACGGATATCTCTCCATCAAACCCACTGGCTGCCTCTTTTGAGCCTATTACTAGTATGTATGGTACCCACTCCTTCTCGGCCTCTCGTACACGTTTACCAAGACTCTCGTTGCGTTCATCAATATCCGTCCTCACCATCCGGCGATTCATATAACTGGCTATCTTTTTTGCAAATTGAACCGTATCCTCATGTACGGGTATTATTCTAACCTGTGTGGGGCAGAGCCATAGTGGGAATGTCGGTTTTTCTCCCTTCTTTAATTTGTGAGATGCGTTTTCTAGTAGGGCGTATATGACTCGTTCAATGGCACCGGAGGGGGAGTTGTGCAGTATTATTGGGTTTTGTGGTTTGTTGTTACTGTCTACAAACTCTATGCCAAAGTGGTCACCATTCTCCACATCTATCTGGTCTGTAGAGAGTGCTGTAGCCCTACCAACAGAGTCAATATAGTTAAATTCCCATTTTAATACAAAGTAAAAGAATCTATCCTTCCACATCTCTACTAGGATGGGCTTGTTGTGACGGCGTACTAAATTTAGCACAACATCCCTGTTTTTATTGTAAAAATCCTCAGTGAGCCTTATGGCCACCTCGTACCTCTCCTTCTCTATGCCTATCTCCTCAAGTACATCTCTTGATAGGTCAAAACGGGTGTCTAGCTCTGAGATGGCCTGCGGCATGTTGGCACAGAATGCATGACAGTCGGGCATTGTAAAGGCGCGCAGACGTCTTAGCCCTGCCAGCTCTCCAGACTGCTCCCTCCGAAAGCTGTACCTTGTAAGCTCATACAACTTGTAAGGCAAATTTTTGTAAGACATCTGAAAGTCATGCGCAATTAGAAACTGTCCAAAGCAAGCAGCAAATCTTAGAAATAACTGCTTTCCCTCCGAATCTATGCTGTATTGGCGCGCGGGAAATCTGTTAAAGTATTTAATCATACTGGGATGATCCGAGTCATACATTATGGGTGTCTCCACCTCGTACCCACCATACTCTCGAACCGTCTTTGTGACGTACCGCTCTATGAGTGATTTTATCAGCCTGCCATTAGGATAAAATCTCATGTTGCCCTGATCAGAGGCAGGCTCATAATCTGCAATGGCCAAGCGCTTCATGAGTGCTACATGTGGAGGCCTATCGTCCCCGCCGCGGTTTTTGGCCGATTCATACTTTGCCAGTATCTCAAGGCCCTCATTTTTAGCAAAGTTATAATCATTCAGGGGCGTCATTGTTCCGTCTGGTGTCAGTATATGCCAGTACGAGACTATCTTTGACTCGGCACGTACTGCCTCTGATTCGTCACTACCTCCACCACTGCGTATAATCTTTAGGCCTTCGGCTAGGGGATGGCCCTTTACATGTATGGCATAGGACTTTGTCCAGCCAAATGCTGATCTATATGTTTCACCATACTTTGACTGTTTCTGCATCGCATCTATAACATCTAGTGCAATGCGTGCCGGTGCAAGATCGGCGCTGAGGTGGGCATATGGGTATAACAGCAGTCTTGTGCAGCCCAACCGCTCCATTACGGTCCCAATCTGAAACATGGCTTTCGATGCCACAGTATCATCATCACCCTTTTCCACGGCAATAAAGGCTACAAAGACCTCTTCAAGACGGATGGTTTCAGGCGTAATGTCTTCTGCCGCCGGGATCTCCTTTTTTGTAGGCGTGAACTCTACATAGTCACAGTGCAGATGCAAAATACGCATAATAAGCCAAACATTACAGGAGAATTAAACCTTTCACTTTTTGCAAAAACTTGGCTAATACAATTGTGTACGGCCGGCATGGCGCAGTATCTGAGCATAAGGAATTTTTTGTATGAACAAAGCTTTTTTCACAATACGATCAGCCAAAATTGAACTCGTAAATGTGGTCAATAA
>VXON01000031.1 GCA_009840065.1 Cenarchaeum sp. SB0662_bin_33
TTCTATTTGAATTTAAAGTATAGATTTGTATGAACGTTAATCAATTTCACTATGCCCGAACACTGCAATTTTTATATGACGCCATCGTAATAACACTGTGAGCATACAAACAGGCGCCGATTATATCGAGAGCTTGCGAGGACGCAATCTTAAAGTACGCATCATGGGTGAGTGGGTGGATGAACCTGTGGATCACCCAATGGTACGCCCATCCATAAATGCCGTAGCCGAAACATATGATTTGGCCGTCAGAGAGGAAGAATTGGCTACTGCGGAGTCCCCACTAACGGGCAAGAAAGTAAACCGTTTTCTGCACATTGCCGAGAGCGCACATGATTTGGTACAACAAAATTTGATGCAACGCAAGCTGGGCCAGAATACAGGTACATGCTTTCAGAGATGTGTTGGCATGGACGCACTCAACGCACTCCACTCTGTGACATACGAGATAGATGAAAAGCACCACACCAACTATCACAAGAGATTTCTGGATTTTGTGCGCATGGTACAGGAGTCAAATGAGGTAATAGGCGGGGCCATGACGGATACCAAAGGCGATCGTAGCAAGACACCCTCTGAGCAGGTGGATCCTGACATGTACACGCATGTGGTGGATGTTGATGAGAAGGGCGTATATGTGACCGGCGCTAAGGCACATCAGACCGGCTGTATCAATTCACATTGGATAATAATAATGCCAACCATACGTCTTACAGAGGATGATGTAGATTATGCCATAGTTGGGGCATTCAGGGCAGATGCACCAGGCATCATTTACGTTTATGGCCGACAGTCATGCGACACAAGAAGTATGGAGGGAGGCGACATTGATGTGGGTAATGAGCAGTATGGGGGTCAAGAGGCCACCATAATAATGGATCGTGTATTCATACCATGGAAATATGTGTTCATGCATCGCGAGTGGGAGTTTGCATCAATGCTGGTGGAGAGGTTCACATGTTATCATAGGCGCAGTTATGTCTGCAAGACCGGTGTTGGTGACGTACTGATAGGCGCGGCCGGTGTCATAGCCGACTATAACGGTGTGCCAAAGGTATCGCATATACGGGACAAACTAGTTGAGATGAATCACCTCAACGAAACAATATTTGGCTGTGGAACATCATCTTCATTCATGGCACAGCCCCTAAAGTCAGGAGTATATCTAAACAACGATATGATGGCACAGGTATGCAAACACAACGTCACGCGATTCCCGTACGAGATTGCAAGGAGCGCCCAGGACATTGCAGGGGGTCTTATGGTCACGCTACCAGCAGAACAGGACTTTAAGGATCCTGAAATTGGAAAGATTCTGCGAAAGTACTATGTTGGTCGCAAGGGCGTATCGGTAGAGGATCGCTCTAGAATACTACGCCTGATAGAGAATATGACCATGGGTCGTAACGCGGTAGGATACCTAACCGAGTCGATGCATGGCGCCGGCTCTCCCCAAGCACAACGCATACAGATACAGCGACAGATGCAGATTGGCTACAAGAAGAATCTAGCCAAAAGACTAGCGGGTATCAATGACGATGAAGAGACGCACGAAAACTCTGAATACTTTAAACACATCTTTGGTCTCAACTAGTTACCGGCATATTTTATTCACAATCACGCTTTTCTATACTGAATTCTGCGTCGTAATTCTTATTATGTAATATAAAATCAGGCATTATGCCCCCTTTGCCAACTCCGCAGCTATTGATTCATCCCCCATCTGTTGTACAAATTTACTGAGGTGCACTTCTGTACATACTCAACTCCTGAGGCAGATGTGTTAGATTTTACCCATACTCAAGTACATAGACATTTTCATGTCCTAGAAGTGTCCACGGACTTGTATCCTTTAGTATAGAGGTGCCTCCGCCTAGGCAATAATTACTACACAGTATACGGCATAACAAATCCTTAAAACACGTATATGCCCAGATACACACATGAAGGACTATGACCATGTGATCGTGTGGTTGGATTACTTTAACAAAAACCTGTCCCGCTCACAGGGCAGGCGGCTAAACAAGGAATACAGCGTACCATCACCAATGTTGGATGACCTGAGTGCTGCTGCAAAGATGGCCGGCTATACGGTACATAGTACCAACAACATGGTCCGCCACCCCCGCCGCTCCAACCAAAAGTCCGGATATATAGTTATACCAAAGGCCGGCCCAAAGACCCGCGTATTATACAGGATTGCCCCAAAACTTGTGCGTGTAGCAAATAGGAGTAAAAAAAGTAGACCGGTTGGTTTAAAAAATTAAACATTATAATTTGTAAACAAGTACGTTTTATCATGTGTTATGAAAGAGATAGGCAAAGTACTACATCAGGCAGGTAGCGGACGTGTGATAATCAGGCTGCATAATGATGCCTTGGAGGGAGACGTGCTGTATGACTCCAAGGGCGTACGGGTGGCTAGGATTCGCGAGATAATAGGGCCTGTGACGGCACCATATGCCTCTGCAGAACCAATTACAAACAACATCCGCAGACACATCGGCGAGTTGGTGGGCACACACAGCAAGAGGACAAAGAATTGACAGTCTCAATGTCTAGATGCGCAGAGTGCAGGGCTCCTCTTATACACGATATTGAGAGTGGTGAGATGGTCTGCTGCAAGTGCGGAATAGTTGCGAGGGAGAACATGCCGGATCCGGAGACGGCGCCCTTGGGTCTGTTTGATGATAAGGGCACAAGACTGCCTAGGGTCTCAGGCCAGGTGACACTTGCACGTCATGATAACGGCATGCTGACGGCCATTGCACCCGGCGGAACAGACTTTAGCGGAAACATCATAGAACGAGTTACGCAGTCAAAGATGGTAAAACTACGCAAGTGGCAGAACAGAATTCGCATCAATAACAACGCTGACCGGCGGGCATTTGATATTCTAAAGCAGATAACAGACATATGCAGCGCACTATCACTACCAAAGACGGTTCTGGAGACCTCCTCACTGACGTATCGCAGTTTATCTACTGCTACGGATCTTAAAAACAAGTCTACAGTTGGCTTGGCATGCGTCATGGTGTTTATGGGTTGTAAAAAGTGCGAGGCCCTCCGGTCCATGCAGGAGATAGTCAGCGCGGCATGTCCGCCAAAAGAAGTACGCCTCAAGACAAAGCTGGCAAACCGTTACTATCGTACACTGGTGCTGGCAACAGGAAATCCGCGCTCCGAGCCGATACCACTGGACAAGTACATCTCAAAGATATCAAATCTGGCCGAGAGCGGTGGACGCGCCGAGCGGCTGGCACTGCAACTGGCACACAAGACCAAGAACAAGTACATCACTAACGGCCGTGACCCAAACGGCTTGGCTTCCGCATATCTGTGCATAGCCAGCATGCTACTCAACGTCAACAATGCTCAGAGGGATATTTCTGAAGCGTCCGGCGTGACCGATGTCACAGTAAGATGCAGGTCCAAGGAGATACTCTCCATGTATGATATACGCATAACACTAGATCCATCATAATTAGCGCAAGCTAAATTTCGGTAGGTATTTTATATAGAGTAGTAACATCCCTAGTGTGGCACAACTCAAAATAGTGGATCTGCACGTAAACCGAGACGGCAAGGAGATACTCAAGGGGGTTAACCTCACTACCGGGCCCGGAGAGGTGCACGCGATAATGGGGCCCAATGGTTCCGGCAAGTCCACACTGGCATACACACTGCTGGCACATCCAAAGTACGAGGTTACATCCGGGGACATACTATTGGATGATGAGAGCATACTGGAGATGACCGCGGATGAGAGGGCCCGCAAGGGACTGTTTCTGGGATTTCAATATCCGACGGAGGTGTCCGGAGTTGGCTTTTCGCACTTTTTAAGAACTTCATATAATTCGCTGAGCAAGGCCATGCAGGGTGAGGACCGGGAGGTCTTTATCACTGTCCGGGAGTTTCAAAAATATCTGCGAAACAATCTGGAGCAGGTGGGGCTTGACAAGGAGTTTCTCAGCAGGTATCTGAACGAGGGCTTTTCAGGAGGCGAGAAGAAGCGCTCCGAGGTGTTGCAGATGGCGGTACTCAAACCCAAGATATCAATTTTGGATGAACCTGACTCTGGCTTGGATATAGATGCGGTACAGGCGGTGGCAAAGGCCATCAGCGACGTATCCGTGAGTGATGCCACGGTAATAGTCATAACCCACTATGCCCGCATACTAAAGTTTCTAAAAAAGCTGGACCAGGTGCATGTCTTTGCCAAGGGACAGATACTGCGTAGCGGTGATGCTTCGCTGGCCGAGGAGCTGGAGAAGCGCGGTTACGAATGGGTGACACAGTAGACATACCCACAGGTGCGTCCGCCAATGGCAGACATATTTGATATATTCTCAGAGTACTCGTATGCAGGCATCTTTGCAATACTGGTAGCGCTGAATGCGGCGCCCTTACTGATGCCACCTACATGGATTGTACTAGCATCATTCTATGCCGCGGATACTACATATGACATACTACTACTGTCTTTGGTGGGTTCTAGCGGCGCCACACTAGGGCGCTTTATACTACAGAGGTACAGTCACCTCTTTAGGCGCTTTGCCGGACCACAGAGACGCGCCGGCCTAGATACAATAAACAAGAGATTGTCCGGAAGGTGGTATGGGTATCCGGTAACCTCATTTCTGTTTGCTGCCACCCCCCTGCCCAGTAACATGCTGTTTGTGGCGTATGGACTGATGGGTGCAAGAAATATTGGCATATACGCGGGGTTCTGGTGCGGGCGCGTAGTATCATATTATATCATGATATCCATAAGTCGCGTGGTATTGGTGCCGTTTTTGCAGCTCTTCCAAGACAGATATGTGGGAATTCTTGTGGCGGATGCTGCAGGCGTGGGGGTTGTAGTACTGTTTGCATGTATAGACTGGGAGCTACTACTTTCACGCAGAAAACTACGGTTCATACGACCTCGAGTGTGGAGATTATAAACGAAATGACAAAACTCATTATCAACAACACTCCGGATATTCGCGAGTACACTAATGCATACCTCATCTGCCGTACTGGCTCTGCGCTGTCCCTGCTCAGGTTCCTGCCGGCCATCAGACCCAACGGCATGCCAGACAGTGATAACAGACAGTATGTGGGAAAGATACTGCTGTATACACCGTATATCACTATGGCGGCAAACAGCACGGGAAATATCGCGTATAGCCGGGCGGCAGATGCCGGACCTAGACGTATCACCAGCGTCTTGCGACCACCACTCTTGTCCGCATCATGATCAGGAAAGGATGTCATATACAGGACAAACGCAGACAATGATCCTGCAGCGGCACCCGCTAGTATGGAGAGCTCGTCTAACTGCGCAGTCTGTATATAGTATGATCCTAGAACAATGAGGGCTCCCTTTATGCCCACAAATGTCTCACCTAGCCCCCAATCTACTATCTTTGTTGAGTAAAAGTAGATGGAGAGTATGGCAAAGCCCAAAATTATGCCAATTATTACTCCATGTGTGTATATGTAATATGCTCCTACTGCGCCACCGGCCAAAAGACAGAGCAGTCCGGCCCTGTATATCGTACCTGGCAGAAGCAGACCTTCCGGAAGTACACCAGTACCACCACTCATGCCAGTCCTCCTAGTCTTTGTATCGATGCCGCGCCTGTAATCCCGATAGTCGTTTAAGAGATCCACACTTGCATGCAGTACCATGACTCCAATTATGACAAGTAACAGATCAAACACACTGACATCGTTGTATGAGTATAGTGCTATGATGCCTCCTAGTGTGGCAGATATGACTGATGATAATAGAAACTTTATCCTGATGGCCCTGAGCCAGATGTATAGTGACACTGTACAGTATGTCTGTAGCATCTTATAAAATACGTACTAGGTTGAGTCATGGTTATCTACAAAAAATGTCGTATACATCAATATTGTACCGGCCAGACTATGGCGGGGGCCCTTTAGAAGGAGAACGATCCGCAACAAAAAGTTTTTGGGCCTGCCCGGGAGGA
>VXON01000206.1 GCA_009840065.1 Cenarchaeum sp. SB0662_bin_33
TTTTTACATTATGCTGTCCGACCAAGTAGGCAACTTCAAAAAGCAAAACACTTTCACGTAAAATTGGTGTGGGCTATTCATGCTTCCAATACATCATCTTCATTTGGACACAAAAAATAATGAGTACATGGCAGGAAAATTTCCAATTATCTGGCTCGTTACTATGGCCATTAAACAATAAAAAGATAATAAAAATACACATCTATGGCAGGGTTTCTATGTGTTCACGAATTGTGTTCATGACCTCAGTCATCTCTGGGAGAGTTTCATCACAATTATCCAAATACCATGTGTCTAGGGAGTTTCTTATATTTTGCAGTAACCTTTCACTGAGTTCGCCATATTCATATTGAGTATCATAATTTGCCAATATATTATCTGCCACTATAGTACAAAATTTTGCTTGTTCTGGCCACACGACTGAGATATGCAAGGTTAGTATAATTACAAACACCCCTATAACAACACCTAGTCCTACTAGACCTAGAGATTTTTTAGACATATCATTACATTTGGATACTACTATTCTCTACTACTGTATGTCCATTTGACATCGACAATGTATGGTGGAGAACCTAGGTCAAAGTTTTCATCAGCAGAATTGTTTGTACGCTCTTGTCCCTCGTAATTAATTTTAGTATATAATAGGTCATATGGGAACAGACATAGATACCGGAACGATTCCTCGCCATTCCATTTGATGTGAACCTTGCCGATATATTTACTCGGGAACGACTCTACTGACCATTTACCACTCCACCAGGGACAGTTTTGTGCAATACTGTCTTTTAGTGCATATGGGTCATCATCCCTATCCATGACATTCTTCACCATGAGATCTGGCGCATCCTGTATGCCTGAAGCTCCAGTAAATGCTGCTGAGGCAACTCTTGTATCTATGTTGGCATCTGTCGATACAAGCGAGTATGTGCCGTCAGTATGCGGCTTGAATTTCAGACTCACGCTGACAGACTCTTTAGAGTCGATAGTAGTAATGTTTGAAGTGTACCATCCATCCTCACTCAAAGTAGTATTGAAGATGTGTGTAATATCACCATCTCCTCTGCTGTGATTTCCTTTTTGCACAAGATTGTTCAAATTATACATTACATGATCATCGTATAGGATATCTGGTTTTTGCTCCTCGCTGGCAGTTGCCGTAATTGGAATTAATACTAGCGGTAGCAGAAAGCACGATTTAATTATTATGTATCTTGTACTGTTTGACTTCTTTGTAATCATTGAGTATATGACGTGGTAGTATGATATGTACAATATTATGTAGTTGCGGTATGCCTTTGTACCCATCTACATGAAGGAGATTTCAGGTGCGAGGTTAAGTCTATAGTTTGGAGAATAAACCGGTCTATACTTTATAAAGTATCTAAATAAAAAAATTGAACATTTAGATAGATAACAAAACAGGAACCAAAAAAGCATCCCTAGGGCAAACCTGCTACCATATGCCAGTTTTGCAGCCGTAACCTAATTGCAGTGCAGTATAAAGACACGGTCCGTCAGTAAGTCTCGCTGTTTATGCCCCGGCAACCGTCTTTCTCCTATGGAATTTTCTGATACACTGCCTTTTTGTGAAGTTTTCTTCTTACCCATACGGTCTAAACGTTATACTAGTATTTAAGATCTTTAATTCAACCTTGTTAACCATCATCCAACTTTGTAGGAGGAACCTAAATTAATAACCTTTTTAAAACCGGTATAAGCATAGAATGTTATGTCTTTGCTACTCAAAGATAGAGTATGGTCCATGGAGGCACCTACCGCGAAACGAGGTGTATACCCCTTGCATGGCTTCAAGCTTGGCCTGTATAGATTACCCATCAAAGTAGACGAACCTACTGACATACAGTCCATACATGATGGGTTGAAAAAGACATTTGAGATGGATGCCTACGCTGACCGCATATACATGACGTATCGTTGGACAGAGAAGAGCATGCCAGATGAAGACGCTCCAGGTTATGAGGAGGTAGAACTGTCCGTTACTACTGAGATCGTTACCGGCGATGTTGTTGATATAATATACCAGATATTTCCCATTGAGAAGTTTGGAGATCCCCAATGGGTCAAAGACTATAGAAAGAAGGCTGACTATTTTGCAAAGATGATGATTGATACTGCACTGCGCAACACCATAATGGGTGACAGAATGATTGAGGCGCTAAAGAAACAGGAAAAAGTAGAAAGTAAGGAAGCGTACGAGAGGCTGCTAGAGTTGACACCTTTGGCAAAGATAGTACCCAACGCAAAACCCAAGCCCAAACCTGTAGCAAAGGCCGGAGGGGAAGCAGTACCCATAGAAGAGGATATTGAGATTCCTGATGGAGCCAAACCAGGTCCCATAGATGTGGAGTTCAAATCTAGAATGAAGACGTCCAAGCCTTACGCAGTGGAGGGGCACACCATCAAGACTTGGGGCCGCAAGGGCGAAGACAATCAGGTAATGGGGGTCTGGGGCGAGTTTGTCTCAGTCGACTATGATATTTGTGTGGCAGATGGAGCATGCATTGATGCCTGTCCCGTGTCCGTATATGAGTGGTTTGATACTCCAGGAAATACAGCATCCGACAAAAAACCACTAATGTCAAAAGAGCCAGACTGCATATTCTGCCTTGCCTGCGAAGGAGTCTGCCCGCCACAAGCAATAAAGATATTTGAGCAAAAGTAATAATCACAAATTTTCACCTTCATCTGACAAGAATAAGATGACTTTAGATAATACTTTGCTGCATGCACTAAGAACCACATTTAGCACCTTGTCCGCCTTGAAATCCCGGCCTAACAAATATGCAATTTGTCTCATGCCGGGGACCTCGAACCCACATACTCACCCACACAGAATACGTCAGAATGCAGCCTACACAAGCACGAGCGTAGAATTATTTCTCTTATATTATATAATATATGATCGTTATAACTTAATTTTGCTAGAACAGACAAATTTCCAAATATAAATATTTGATGTATAAACATATACTGTGTGGTCGGAAATCCATTCTTTCAGTTCATACTGGATGTCTTTATACTCTCAGCCGTAGTAATAACAGCATACACATGCAACTTTTACTATCTGGCGGTGCTAGCAGCCCGGCGTAGAGAGGTACATTCGGTGGCTAATCTAGGTACCCCGTCAGTCACCATACAACTGCCCGTGTATAATGAAAAGTATGTAGCCAAACGATTGGTTGATGCAGTCTGTGCCATGGACTATCCCAAGGACAAGATGAAGATCATGATACTTGATGATTCAAACGATGAGACATCTAAGCTACTTATGGATGTCACAAAGACATACCAGCAGCAGGGATTCCAGATACAATATATGCGTCGGGACGACAGGACGGGTTACAAGGCAGGCGCATTAAAGAATGCCATGTACGCCACAGACACTGAGTTTGTAGCCATATTTGACGCGGACTTTATGCCCCCTACCTGGTTCTTGAAAAAGGCCATACCACACTTTTCATCCCCCAAAATAGGACTGGTCCAATGCAGGTGGGGTCATGCCAATGAGGAGTATTCGGCAATAACGCGTGCGCAGGCCCTCAGTTTGGACTTTCATTTTTTGGTGGAACAGAAAGCCAAGAGTAACTCGTCGCTGTTTATGAATTTTAACGGGACAGCAGGAATATGGCGTCGCGAATGCATAGACGATGCAGGTGGATGGCACACCGCCACCTTGGTGGAAGATTTAGATCTCAGCTATAGGGCACAAATGAAGGGGTGGAAGTGTGTATTTCTGCCCGATGTAGTTGTTAATGCCGAACTGCCCGTACAAATGAATGCAGCCAAGAGACAGCAATTTCGATGGGCCAAGGGATCCATACAGTGCGCCCTGAAATTACTATCCAACATAGTTATAAAGCGGGAAATTAACATAAACGCCAAGATACAGGCATTTGTGCAACTGACACGTCATGTAGTCTATCCATTCATGCTGATACAGTTTCTTGCATTGCCACTTTTGTTGACACAGGGTGTGGATTTGTATCTGCTCAGCTTTTTGCCATCACTAACAATAGCTGCGTATCTCCTGATGGGGCCTGGCGCCTATCTTATGATAATGCAGAATGTATACCACGAGTCTTGGAGGAAGAAGGCCAAGACACTGCCGTTTCTCCTTATATATAATGCAGGATTATCTGTAAATAATACCGTGGCTGTATTTGATGCCGTTGTGGGAAAGAAGAATATCTTTCACCGCACACCAAAGTATGGCGTTCTCAAATCCAGAGATGATTGGAAAGACAACGCATACAACCTGCCATTTACAAAGGTCACGCTGCTAGAGATGTTCTTTGCCATATATGGCGTACTAGGGATAATGATTGCCATGCTGCATGGGCATCCTGTCTTTGTGCCTATTATTGCCATACAGACCATAGGATACTTTTACGTTACATATCTGAGCCTGAATCATTCTAGATTTAAAAGACATAAATCAATGATACATCACATACCCACAAAGGAAGAGAAGATGGCAAATAGGGTCTATAAAGCTGCGATGATGGGCATAATATGCATAATAGTCGCAGGTACAATTCTGGCACTCCAGGGGTATAATGATGACATTTATCCTGTAGACCGCATGCGCGGGCACTTGAACGGCATACTGCGATCTTCAGACACGGTTGTCATACAATCCCACCTAAATGCAATTGATAAGGATATTGCAGTGGTGTTGGATAAAATTCCCAATGGAAACCCGGTGTGGATATTCCCTACAATAACTACGGATCTGGGCAGCATGCAGGTTGATATTCAGCACATGCGTACGAGTCTGGCCATTGCTGAGACATTGCCATTGGATAGTTCAGCATACCATGTAGCCATGATGGATATTAACGGTCGCGCCGATACAATGCAGAAAAATTTGATAGAGGCTATTCCCTATCTGTACGTAAATCTCTCCAACATGATATTTGCAACCATATGGATTACTGCAATTATTGCAATATTTGCAATATTAAAGAAGCGACGTGATAAACTTACAAACATTGACAAGACTGGGATATAGCAGTGATTATACGCAATTATTGATCTTAAATATTGTATTTTAATTTTTTAATTAAATATTGTTTTTATTGCCAATATAATTTTAATAAGCCCGTCTACATTATGCTCTTTTTGTAGTTGTATAATTTTTCCTTGTATATTTTATTGCGCGGCTTCTGCCTAACTCTATAGTTACAGCAGTTACAAAACCATCCAATAGTATCTTTTTGTGCCTGAGAACCATCCTTAATATGGCAGCCTTTGTGGTCTATCCAGACATCACATATTTGACAACGGCCTTGTCCAGAGCCATACCTAGTGGCGCCATGAGGTTTCTTCACCCGAAAGTCTGCACAAACGCCCCGACAGGCCCCCTTCCGCATTACCTCTATCATACATACCTATACTGCTAATGATATAAAAGGGTTAAAGATATTGTCATATATAATATACTTCCAACATTAAATTAAAAAGATTGTGATAATTGGAATCTGGTAGTTAAATTGTATTCAAGAAGCAAAAACTGACAGCATCTCACTATTCTGAGATCAAGCAAAGTCCAAATTCTGTTCAGTGTGATGGTTCACCGTTTTTAGTTATATTATATACTAAGATTAATGGGTTTGATTTCGCCGATATAGACTGGTCAAGTCAGGATGATACCAGTAGGGTTGTAGAGTTTTTGTGCAAAAAATTTAATGCGCAGGAAAAGGTGATTGCCCAAATTAGGGAGGATCTTGTACAAAAGAATGACACAATAGCACAACTACAGAATAGAATAAAAGAACTGGAAGAGGGAACCTCACAGGACAAAACATGTAGGCGCGGTGGAAGAAACTCCCGAAGTTATAACGTACGCGAATACAAGGAGTGTCCGCACTAGTATACAAAGAGAAGTAAATCCAATTATTCTGATTTGTGCGAATTTCCCACAATAAATAAAATGGCC
>VXON01000187.1 GCA_009840065.1 Cenarchaeum sp. SB0662_bin_33
CACGCCGCGCCGGGTAATGTGTGTGGTAGTAACGATCTTTATAATAGCAAAATCGTCTTATGTGCGAAAATTAAACTACAGAAACTTATGCACGCCGCTATAGTTGATGCTTAGGCTCTTCCATGGTGTAGTGTATGTTTTTTCCTGTAGAGTTTTTTATAATTATTATCTTGTATCTGGCGAGGCCACGTCTATTTCTCCAGACAAAAGGTCGCTTTTTACGCATGGGTGCCGTACTAGCCTGACCAAGCACAGTTTCTTTTTTTATATTATTTACCACATGGATTGATATTTAAAGGTCTATGTTGAAAAAACTGACCTAATGTTAAAATTTATGTACCCGCCGACCATGCACGGTATTGTGAATACGCTTACTGATTCGATACCGCATCATCCACTCCGAGAGATACTCTACTCGGCTGTGGTATCTGTAGTCGTTTTTTCGACGCTTGCCTTTGCTCCAGCGTACGGCTTATCAGCCACACTCATTCTTGACCCGATCCCAGACCTAGTGTATGCTGGAGACACGATTGTATTTACAGGCACGCTCACTGGTGGTAGTTCGGCGTTGCCCAGCAGAACGATCTTAATATGTGAGGACGATCCGCTCTGGCCGGACGAATGCTTTGCCATCGGAACCACTGATGGCGCCGGGCGGTTCTACATAGGGTGGATCGTTGAAGACAGCTCAGTGGAGACTGACTTTGACATTTACGCCAAGTTCGACGGAGATTTCCGATATGATTCAGACCAGACGCTGCGACAGGAGATGATTGTCTATGAGCTGCGGGGCGGCCGGTTGACTTTGGATCCCATACAGAACTCTACTTGGTTCGGCGAGGTGGTGGAGATGTCCGGTACGCTTCGTCTAGACGGCCGCAGCCCGGAGGGTGCTATAATATACATCAAGGACGAGGACACTCTCAATCCCGATGACCTGCTCACCAGCGCGTACGTGGATGCCTCCGGTCGCTTTACCACATACTGGATCGCGCAGGATGTGGATCCCACAAACACGATCGAGATACAGGCCGTCTTTGAGAAGGACTCCACGCACCGGCGGCTGGCCACCGACATACAGAAGATTGCCATGAGTGATCTACCGCGTCCGGAATTCACACCTGCCGGCAGCGAGGGCTACATGGAGCTATTTTATTCCCACAGTTTTGACCACGCCCCACGCGTGTTGATCGTACCCAATCCTGACTCATACGACTCTGTCAAGAAGCACATTGCTCCGGTCCAAGAGGGAATTTCGTTGCTCACTGCAATGCTGGAGCGGGAATATTCATACGGCGACTGGAATATGGAATTTGAGGTGGTAACACCCGGAGACCGCGCGAGTTTTGAACCCGACATAATCGTAAACCTAGATTCCAGACAAGATGATGACGGGTGTGGTGAAGACTACACCGGTTGGGCGATCCCATCTGTGAAAAAACCGGTCCAGACCGTCGTTTGTTCTTTAGATTTGGCAGATATCAACATTAGATCCACCACAATGCACGAAATTATACACGCGATGGGGGTGGGCCACACATTCAACATACGCGGCGACATGCTTTGCAGTAAGGAGAAGGGTTATGGGTATACATGTCCTCCCGGCCCACATCATGATAAATCCAGGGTGCCATCAGAACTTAACCTAGCCGCGGTCGCGGAAGTGTACGGTACCGACGGGTTCCAGAACCCCAACAACAACATCACATATGGCGAAAAATTCACCCTGAATGATAACCATGGCAGCGAACCTACAATTTTAGAATTGGAGCAGAATGTAGTTGAAGAATATCATATTGGTTCAATATCCACAGATGTTCATCAGTATAAGGAGGGGGAAGTGATACTGGTTGACGGGATATACATGGGAGAGTATGAAGAGTATCTGTCACTTTATCTGACCGACCAGTACGGCGATGTGGTGGGTGTCATGCCGGTTCCATCCGGAGCTATGATAGAGGGGTTCTTCCCTGGAGTTTATTTGGCCGGCACATACACAGTATGGCTTTATGATGAGCACGATTGGGCAGAGGGTAACTCGTTTAAGATATCGGGTGTGGATGATGCGGCGATATATGCTGATGAAATCTGGTACTCTCCTGGAGACACCATCTACTTGGAGGGCTTTTACAGGGAGTCCTACGATGGTTGGTCGGAGCTGGTTGTGGTGGATCCTTTCTGGAATGTGATAGAGCATGTGGATATACGAGTTGTGGGTGACTTCTTTGGTGAGTATGTAGGCGGATATGACATAAATGGACGATACTTGGTCCTGTTGCATGACGACTCGGGCAATCTTGCCGCGAGCACGGCTTTTTATGTATTGTTTGAGCCGTAGCCGTCCTATTCATCACCGCTTAACTCTCCCCACAGAACAGCCATTACGGCGTCCACACGAGGATGCTAACTAATTTGTAAGTATAGGACTAGACTAGCAGGACATCCATATTTAAAAGCAGTTTTTTGCATAAATGGATTGGAGTAGTCTGACCAAGCTAAATGCGCAATCTATTATCAAGATTCATAAGTAAAAAAATAAAATTCATTAAAAATCATGTCTATATCAGATACCTTTGGTTCGCTAGAGTACGTCCTTGACAAGTTCTCTAATACATGGACCTGGAAGGTGACAGGAGAGCGGGCCGTCACCATGCTCTCGGACCTAGTACCTGAGGCATGGTATGGAGACAACATAAACGAGGCAATAGTTCCCGACAGGCCCGAATGCATAGAAAAGCTAAAGTGGATGCTGGACAGATACCCGCTGGAGATACGCTCAAAGGCGACATGGCAGAAGAAGGCTAAGCCCATCAAGACGCACAACATCACAAGCAAGAGGTACAAGCTCAAGATGGCCACGCCCGGAGAACAGTTCAGGGGCGAGCTATTAAAGTTCCAGAGAGAGGGTCTGGACTTTTTGATTAAATCCAACGGAAATGCGCTGCTGGCCGACGAGATGGGTCTTGGAAAGACGGTCCAGTCGTTGGCATATGTGGCCACTGAAAAGAGGGCATTCCCCGTACTGGTGGTGGCGCCCCTAGTCACGCTCAACAACTGGCAGAGGGAGATTGCAAAGTTTCTAAAAAAGAAGAGTCGCAATGGTCGCCTGCTTGCGGATGAGCATCCCACATCCACAATAATACGGACGGGGCATCGGGGGACCCTAGACAAATATGACTTTTACATCATAAACTATGAGTTATTATACAAGCGGCAGGCAGATATTGCCAATGCCAACATAAGGACCATAATATGTGATGAGGTCCACAATCTAAGATCAGTCAGGACGAAAAAATATTCGGCCCTAAGAAACCTGGCATTATTGTCATCAGTGACCCGTAGGATTGGCCTCTCAGGCACGCCCATATACAACCGGGGCTCCGAGATATGGCCCATAACAGACATACTAAAGCCGGGCATGTTGGGAAGCTATGATGAGTTCTGCGACTATTTCTGCTATATCAACGACAAGGGAAAGGCGACAGTGCTGGAGAACAAGCGGGAGTCACTTCGGGAGCAGCTCCAAAACCACATAATGCTGCGCAGAAAAAAGTCCGACGTACTAAAGGAGCTGAAAGAAAAGGTCAGATACAAGGAGATCATAGACTCCAATACAACCTACTACCAGAATGAACTAGACAGAATATGGAAGAAGATGGAAGAGGAGCAGAAGGCTGCAAAGACCGAGTTTGGTAGGTCCGCATCATACAGGCGGGCCATACAGGGAGAGAGGGTTGCGGCCGGCATGGCAAAGATACCCCACGTTACAAACTTTGTTCGAAATATAATGGAGATGGAGGAGAGCGTAGTGGTGTTCTGCCACCACAGGGCAATACACAGCATACTGCATGAGAACCTGCGGGAATTTGAGCCCGCATCAATAATAGGAGGCCAGACAGACAGGGCAAGGCAGGACAACATAGATGGGTTCCAGGAAGGCAGGACAAACATGATGATTGCGGGTCTGCGAGCCGGCAACGTAGGAATAAACCTGAGTCAGGCAAAGTATGTAGTCTTTGCCGAACTAGACTGGAGTCCGGCCATACACCGGCAGGCAGAGGATCGGCTTCATCGCATAGGCCAAAAGGAGACTGTCTTTGCGTACTATTTGGTGGGTAATGGTACTTTGGATGAACATGTGGCCAACGTACTAGTGGATAAGAGCTACGAGATTGATGGAATACTAGATGGAACCGTAGAACCGTATGAGAATCATGAAAAGGCACAGATGATACTGGTCCAGATTCGCGATCAAATAGTCCAAAAGACGCACTAGCTTATGGATACCATGACCGACTTGTTTGCGTCAAGGGCATTCTGCGCATGTATTCCATCCCACAGGAACGTATCAATTGTATATGTACCAGATGCGGCAGGAGTCCAAGAGACTGCAATGTTCAGCATCTGGCCGGGCCCCACCTCACCGCCAAGCCACTTTAACAGTATTGTGGAACCACGCTCATCGGCTATCTGTACTATATATACAAACTGCTGCTCGGCATTGCCCTGATGGGTAAGAGTGGCCTCGATGTAAAACTTTTGATTTACGTTGATGTGTCCGGATATAGGCATGCCATTGGCATCCACAAGTGTAGGCTCGCCTAGAATTGTATCTGTAGCCTGGGCCTGGGACTGCATGAGTAGCACCACAAACAGCAATGGCATGGCGATACGATACATTACATCATTATATCTGGAAACCGAGACTTATGGGTGTTGCCACGGTGATATGTTTTATTCATAATAACACTTGGTCATAGGGTTAGGTATCGGCCCGCCCCCCAAGAGGTGGCTCTTCAGTCGGAGAGATGAGTACTACCCAGTCATATACTGGCAACCCACAACATATGATATGGTTCGGCAGGTATGTGTTGCCTTTGGTTTAGTATATTAATAATTAGTTATTATATGGTGCTCAGGATCCCTGTTCGTATGAGCCAAGCAGGTGTAAGCGGAGGCACCGCTCCTGAACTGCATCCACCATTGTTTTGTGCTGCTGTATATGTCCCTCAAAGTCCACAAAGAATACATACTTCCAGTCCCGGATGGGCCTTGAGATTATTCTGGTAAGGTTCACATCCCGCATCAAGTTTAGTATTGTATGTAGTGAGCCTTTTTTATGGTGCAGTGTAAAGGCCATTGTAGTCTTGTATTTTGTGTTTTCATTATACATTACAGGATTTTTGTCTATTATTAGAAATCTTGTCGTATTATCCTCATCATCGCTTATGCCACTTTTAATTATCTCCATGCCATACAGTTCGGCAGCCTCCCTACCGGCTATGGCCGCCACTGTATCAGACCGCATCTCCTTTACCAAGGAGACACTTGCCGCCGTATCATAATGCTGTATCTGTTGTAAATTATGTTCCTTAATGAATTTTTTGCACTGACCTAGCGCCTGGTAATGGGAATATACCTGTCTAATGTTATCCAGATTTGTATGATTCCCAATCAGGCAGTGGTGTATGGGCTCGTACCACTCTCCTGTTATGTGTAGTTTATTACTTGCAGAACATATGGCATCATTGGAGTCTGCAACCTCCCCATATCTGGAGTTTTCCACTGGTATTACTGCCTGGTCGGCATTACCAGATATTACCATCTGTAATGCAGCATCAAATGTCATTGCCTTTACCGGCTCGCCAAGTCTCTTGGCCACCGTGTATCCATATGCACCCTCTTCGCCCTGATAGGATACTCTCTTCATGAATACATAGAGTGTATTGTTTCCATAATATAAGACGCAGCCTTTGCAGTTGTAAATTACACAAAAATATTCTTGTCGTATTGGGACCATCAAGTGTCAATTTGATCAATTTTATAATTAAAATTCAAATTATAATATCAACTTGTTGTTTTTAAATTTGGCAAGTCGACATTACATCCATGTGTAAAAAGTATGAACCAAGCTTTTTTCACAATACGATCAGCCAAAATTGAACTCGTAAATG
>VXON01000075.1 GCA_009840065.1 Cenarchaeum sp. SB0662_bin_33
ATCGCCTTATGTGCGAAAATTAAACTACAGAAACTTATGCACGCCGCTATAGTATGCAATGCAGGTTCTTTGTCGGCCAAATAACCATGCCATGCAACATCCACATCCGATAAAGTCCACGTGTCTTTGAAGGCCGCACCTGCCGCCTTTGAGCCTATTGGGGCCTCATATGTACGATTGGAGTTAAAAGGCGGATCCAAATATATCAAATCAACAGAATCAGAGCTCATGCCCGCATTATATCCAAGTTATCACCTGTCCACATTGTACGGTTTGCCCAGTTAGGATCGTGCATACTATACATCATACATCATTGGTATATTTGATTACTGTACAACAGATTAAACCATACGATCAAACTTTCTTAACCACACATCACATTTATAAAATAAAGTATGAAAGCAGTATCAAGGACTCAGAGTCAGCTCGAGGTCTTCATTGGGGACCGTTCTCTTTGGCTTTTGTAGTTTTATCATCACCTGTCTTGTTGCTTTCATAGAGTATTGTGTATTCACTGAATATACTAAGGTAACTTATCCCTATAATTCCCAGATTCTTAATGGGGCCGTGCGATATATAAACCGCAACGAAAAGAGATCATGATGACTTGATTATAACAATTGAGGGGGTAGATCAGTCAGGCAAGACGATTCAATCAAATATGTTGGCCTCGAAGATATCAAAAGCCGGAGTGGGAGTAACGCAGTTCAGTTTTCCTGATTATGCTACCCCATTGGGACAAAGTATACAAGAGAGTCTTGCAGCCAAGACCATAGATACAGAACAGATACACAGACTATTGGCCGAAAACCGAAGGGAGAGGTTACCAGAGATACAGCAAGCCCTACAAAGAGATGACACAGTAATAATGAATAGGTACTGTGAATCCAACATAATATATGGGCTGGCAAATGGGCTTGATGAGCAATGGTTGGAAGATTTAGACTCTGAGATGCCCAAGTCCGATGTGGTCATAGTGTTGCATATATCCTCCTCTGAGTCGTTCCGACGAAAGAACAGACGGGATATATTTGAGATGAATACACAACTCATGGAGGATGTCATATCTACATACAAAGCACATGCTGAGCAGAAAGGATGGTATGTAATAGATGGTGCGCAGGACCCAAAAGTCGTGCACAATGATATATGGGATATAGTCAAAAACATCTGCACTCCACCAAAATTAACTTGAGGCTCTTGGGGGTTGTTATTTTTCGTCTCCGATAGGAGTCTTAACTAATAAGGGATAAAATTTACAATTGTCATATGAGCATTGTCGGTATAATTACCATAGTTGTACTTGCTGTTACTATCGCCGTGCCGTTATCTTGGGCACATACCACAGTCACCGTATCGCCATATGATATAGAGGTGGGTTGGGGCCTAGAACCACCCGTAGTTGGTGTTAGGAATACGTTTGTATTCCATGTGACCGAGCCTGGTGAGAATCCTGGCGTTAAGACCGGTATAATAAATGCCTTCCATGGTATGACGGCCACTGCTAATTATGGCGGCATAACAAAGACATTGGAGATAATTTCGGATCAGCGTCCGGGCTTTTACTTTTCAGATGTCATCCCCACCAAGACCGGCACAGTATCCGTAACATTGGAAGGTGAGCTCAACGGCGTACAGGTAAATGTTGATGTGTCCATTGAGGATGTTGAATCTACAGCCCTTCTGGATTTTCCACCCCTGGATATATCCTCAGATCAGAATGTGCGGGCTTTGGAAGCTGCTGTGACATCGATGCAGTCTGACATTGAGCAGTTACGGAGCGGTTCTGATCCTGTGACTGACACAACGTCATATAATTTTGCCGTTCTAGGACTGTCCTTGGGAGTGGCAGCTGTGGTTCTAAGTGTTTTGGCCTTGATTCGTCGCCCCTCTAAATTAACACAATAACTCCTAGGGTTAGCGTCATCCCTCTACCTGACGCTAGAGACTGTATATTAAGATCAAGCGCTGTAGGATGTACAGCAAGATATGGCCGCAAAACAGTCCCGGAAGAGGAGGCCAAGCTCGTTGGGGTTACGGTTACGATAATAACTATTCTCCCACGATGTGGTAATTTAAAAAGGAAAAAGCGGCTAGTACTTTGGAATAATACTAAGTCTTGATTTAGCCGAGACGACTACAACTGATACAATGGCTACCGCTAGTATCAGTGCTGCAATGGTACCAAATTCGGGTACGACCTGCGCAAACATAATCTCTTCATTAACTGGGCCAGTTATTTCATCTATACCATACCCTTGGAATGTAATTGTGATGTCTACTGGGTCACCTGTGGGTAGATGGGATGTTGTGTGTGAACCAACTCCCTCATGCTGGTGGGCCCCCATCTCGCTCAAGACCTCTTCATCTCCCTGCATTACTACAATGTCATAGTTGACATGCTCGCTGTCTTCAAATACCACATCTACTCTCATCTGCTCATCGGCCATGGGTTCAGTTGCCATAATCATAACGTTGGTACCATCTGATAGTACAGTCATGGCGGATGCTTCCTCAGACATAACCATCTCCATACCGTTTTCCATCTCCATACTAGTGTCATCATGATCACCTTCCGCAGCGGCCTCTTGTACAATCACCATACCTGCCATCCATGGATGGACAATGCAAAAGTATGGATATTCCCCAGGCGTGTCAAATACATGAGAGAACTCGGTATCCGGGACGAACAAACCACTATCAAATATACCATCTGGACCACCATCGCTTAGTACTCCACTAGTAACAGTATGGGCTGCCGTGTCAACATTCTTCCATATTACCTCCCCACCTACATCAATGGTGACCGTACTAGGCATAAAACAGTCGTTGGTCTCTTCACAACCAGGTACGGATGATCCCTCTTTGTTGATTACGGTGGCGGTACTGTGGTCTGCAAATGCCGCGGGAGCAGCTGCAACACCTACAATGGCGCCAAGCATTACAAAAGCTGATACAGCTGTTATAATATTCATTATAACAGTTTATTATACACACCAATAAAAATCTCTCTTGAGTGGTTATTGCGCAAAACCATACTCACAATGCAGTATCTACCATTATGCCGATAAACAGCACTGCCAAGTAGGGGCTTGAAAATTTAAAGAGTGTCCAGGCAGACTTTTCGGAAGGACGAACCACAACCCAGCCGGACAAGGCAAGCATTAAACCACCCGAGGCTAGGGCCGTGGCGGCATATACTAGGCCGGACACGCCGGTTAGAAACAACGGGACCAGACTAAACACCACCATTGCTATGGTGGAGGCGGCAATCACCCGGGCCGACATGCTCTCGGACTGGACTGCCGTAAGCATGGGAACACCAACCTTGTTGTAGTCGTCCTTAAAATGCATGGTCAGTGACCATATGTGTAAGGGAATCCACACAAACACCAAGCCTGCCAGTACAAGCCCCATACTCCATAAGTCCGCCGTAGTAACTGCAACCCATCCTACTAAGGGTGGGGATCCGCCACACAGCCCTCCCAACAGTATGTTGAGTCGGGAACGCCTCTTTAACGCATACGAGTATATCAGAATATTATTTATCAAACCAAACGCTATGAATGTCGTAGCCCATACCCCCTGCTCCATACTAGTCGTGTATGATATGCACCATGCCAATAACAGGGAGATGCCACCCAATATGTAGCCAAAGTTTCGCGCCTTGACGGCGGGATATATCCTTTTAGATGGCAGAGGCCGCAGCTTTGTGCGCTCCATTATACCGTCTATGTCTCTGTCATGATAGTTGGTCAAGGTGTTTGCTGCGGCAGAACCCGCGGCCACCGAAAATATGGCCAGCAGCCAGGTCCAGACCGATATCTCTATGCCGTATATGTTGGATGCCGTCACCAGACCCCCGAAGGCTGTAAACACCAACAGATACCATATCTTTGGTTTTGTCAGCTCATAATATACGGCAATCCTAGAGGAGCTCTTCTGCCTCTGCAATGTCAGGTAGCACCGCCCGGTACCATAAACGGCATTGACTTTTGGCGCGACTTCATCTCTATAAACGACTCTGAAGAGAGTATCCCATCTATACGACCTATCTTTTCAGAGACCATACGATGCATTGAATCTAGGGACTTTGCGTATGCTGTAACTAGTATATCAAAACGGCCGGTCACTTCGGCCACCTCAAAGACACCTTCTATATTGAACAACTCCTGTATTATGTGGTTGCGCTTCTTTGTATCCATCTTTATTCCCGCCAGTACCTTTACCGTATATCCTAGGGCAGCATTATTCACCTCTATGGTAAAGCGACGTATAAGTCCCCTAGACTGCAACCGGTGTATTCGAGAGTACACCACAGATGTATTGACATTTATCTTTGATGACAGCTTTGGTACGGATATTGAGGAGTCTTTTGCTAATTCTGACAAAATCAATGTATCTATATCATCCAGACGCGACATTATGTGTAATATCGACAATTCGTATATAATTTTTGACAGGCTAAATTTTACCTTTCTTGTAGAGCATCTCGGCTAGCAACACAGCCCCCTTGGCAGATCCCATCTTTTTGTTATGTGAAAACAACATGTACTTGAGCCCATTATCAAAGAGCTCCTCCTTCTCCATGCGGCCAATTGTAGTTGTCATACCATCCCCCACAACCCGCTCCAGACGTGGCTGAGGGCGTGTGGGGTCTTTGTGAACAGCAAAATATTTTTCAGGTGCCGAAGGTAGCCCATCTATGGATATGTTGTCATTATATCTGTCATATGTCTGCTCCGCAGATTCGGGGGTTACATCCTTGGTTGTCTCTACAAAGACAGACTCAGTATGGCCATCAAGTACGGGGACCCTAGTACACGTACAACTCACACGTATGTCGGCTTCATCTATCTTGTCATTGTTTAACTTACCCAGTATTTTACGGGTTTCAACACGCACCTTCTTCTCTTCCTTTGGAATATAGGGTAGTATATTATCCGTGATCCCCATGGCGGCCACTCCGGTCTTGCCACCACCGGATATTGCCTGCATGGAGGTCATCATCACCTTTCTGGCGCCATACTCGTCCACGAGTGGCTTTAGTGTTATAACCAAACCGGTGGTTGTGCAGTTGGGTAGCGGCGCAACCCAGCCCTTCCAGGAGCGATTGCGTTTCTGCGCCTCTAGTAGTTCGGAGTGGTCATCATTAATACCTGGTATCAGTATGGGAACGTCATCATCATATCTATATGCCGAACTTGTGGATATTACAGGCAACTCCTTGGCAAAGCGGGTCTCTATGTCCCGGGCGGACGCATCCTCTACGGCTGAAAATATCAGGTCCAGTTTTGTTGTATCTATCTCATCAACGGCCAGAACCGTCATCTTCTTTACATACTCGGGAATCTCGCCCTCCACATCCCAAGATATTATTCCTGTGTTGTCGTCCCGTATAGCCTCTATGTATGACTTACCTGCAGAGCGCTCCGAGGCTGCAATCTGAGTGACCTCAAACCACTCATGCCCATCAAGAGACGTGATAAACTCCTGACCAACGGCGCCTGTGGCCCCTATTATGGCTACACGCTTCTTCATTATACAACAAACAGAGATTTCGTTTAATAATTCTAGCTTTTTTACATGCATGGTACCAAAGATGATGTACAACCTCTAATCATCCCTCACAGTACCAAAAAAACCCACTATTATTGGACCACCCTAGGTCTTTGTGCGTTAACTGTTGGTGGATTGCGCATCTCCCGTATTCTTCCGCAGGCGGAACTTTACCACGACCACACACCGGCAGACTTTGTTGGGAGGATGAACTGAATATGGGAGTATGGTGCCTGATTGCCTTAAGTGATCTATATAGTTCATCACATCTTCTATGGCCTCGCCTCCTTTGCCCTGGCGGCCAGACTGGCGTTGC
>VXON01000034.1 GCA_009840065.1 Cenarchaeum sp. SB0662_bin_33
TGCAAAAGTCATTTAGGGAATCTGCCATCAAAGGGGGGTTTCTGCATAACCACTACTTGGCACTGATGGATAGTGGAGAATAACGTACCAACCCCCCACGAACCGGGGTTGGTGCGTTATTCTCTATATGTATTAGCCGGCATATACTGCACCATACTTTCTCAAATACCAATACAGTTTTAGTAGTCGTATAGATGCGATAAATAATGCCGATGCACCCACATAGAACCACCACTCTGGGTTTTGTTTGAGTATGGCCACCCCTACTGCAACCACTGTCGCGGCTAGTATCAGTGAAAAAAGTATTGTGCCGTTTGTGCCCGCTGTGCGGCTGGCAGCATATATTCTAACGGGCAGGCCATGCTGTATAGCAAAGATTAGCCAGAACGCGCCAAGCAGCAGGCATGAAATGGCGAACGTCTGACCTGATGTATGTTGAATATGCATTGCGCAAATGATTCCACCAGCTATAGTAAATGCCAGTCCTATGGCATCTAGCCAACCCCTTATCTTCATAGTAACCCCAAACTGGATAATATATGTCTCACCAATGCGTGCAGGACGGCAACTGACATATAAGGAGCTAATTCAATAAGGATCTTTGTTAGCAGTTGTCGAGCTAGTTCCCGTTTTTCACCATCCGAGGTCATTCCAGTGATCTTATGGTAGCCTCAACACTCTCGCGCATCTTCTCTATAACTTCTGGCGGTATGGGATCATCACCAGACAAGCCGGGCGGAACCATATCTAATAGCCCTTCTACACATGAAATAGCATCTTCTTTGTATCCCACACCTTACATAGGAACTTGTAATATATAAATTTAGGATGGTAGATGGGTTGGTGCATAATTCTCCACTATCCATCAGTGCCAAGTTTTTAGCAGAGACTTGTGCGCAAGTCCCACTGGCAGTATCTTACACTGCCTCCGGCGGGACCCCATATGAGGGTATCGGTATGCCTAGGCGATTGGCCCACCGGAACCGGCTATATTCTAGGATATGGCCCTCCCCTTGGCGAACCGCTTTCTGTTGTCGTCGCGGATGAACCTACAGTGCAGCTGGTGTCCTCGGGTCTCTTCGGCTCCAAATATTCCTTCTATTGCATCGCTTAGAGCGTACTCGTTTGGGTTGAACAGTGTGGTAGTCTTTATTTTGCTGGGTTTGGAACTGTTGATGGCATCCTTCCTCTGCTTGCTGCCTAGTATCATTCCCTTGGCAGTTTTGGTCTGAATTATGTACACGATCAGTGTTAACCCACCTGCCCTTCAGATGGAATTCGTGATGCCTGATATTATAAGGCAACATAACAGTGTCGTTGACATAGCCAGGTGTTCCAACCGCAGACAGCACTATCTGTAGGCCCAAAATGGCTGCCATACGGTACTGCAAGTATGTCTTTTGTCGTGTCTGGACAAAATCCTGATGTTGGGCCGCTCAACTTTTTTGTCTCCACCCCGCTGCTGTCAACTCCCAGTGGCGCGGTTGCCTCTCCAGCCTCAGCCAGACAGCGACGTGCGGTCTCTGCCAGCATCATATTTAGCCAGTCGGGTGGGATAGTCTGCATGTGTCTGACCAACGTGCTATGGTCTGGGGTGGGCTCGTGACTCCAAGGTGTACTCATATCAGATTCAGTTTGGCGGTATGTCTCGTTGTCGGCCAACATCTAGAGGTCAGTTTTTCCTTGGAGTGGATGGGGGGTCTGCCACGGGTTTTTGAGCCGGTATGCGGGGCTGGATTCTCATATATCAGTGTCTTTTGCATATGGGGTACCTTGGTCTCCCTAGTAATATCGCCAGTATCCTTTCCGTCTCTTATGTTTAATCATTATAGAGATAGTATTAAGATCGCGCTATAAGTATTTAGATCTTATAGTACGGTACTATACATAAATAGATAAGATTTTTCAGTCTGACACTTAAGAAACCAACGTTGTTCAGGCTGCCAGTGGGTAATATGATCTTAAATCAGATTTACGTACCAACTACCCACGAACCAAAATCCTTAATTATGAACTAGTTGCATATACTTTGATATAATATGGGGATGGAATTTTATGGTGATGACTATCGGGGCGCCGATGTAGCCCCGTTTGTAGGTATTAACACATTTCTACACTTGCCGTGGATAAAGAACTATGAGGAGCTACAGCAGGTCAAGCCTGATGTGGCCATAGTCGGAGAACCATTTGATTTTGGTACTACCATACGGCCCGGTGCACGATACGGTCCCCGCGCCCTCAGGGCAGCATCAACTATTCCATCACCACCCTACGAGCGATTCAATATTGAAACGGGGGCGGATCCGTTTGGAACATTTAGGACTATTGATTATGGTGATGTCAATGTGTCACCGGGTGATGTAATCGAGTCCCACAAGAGAATGTCACAGAAGGTTAAGGAGGTGTTGGAGCAGGATGGTATCCCCGTAATGCTAGGAGGGGATCACTCCATTACATATGCAAATGTGCGCGCCTTTGCCAAAAAATACAAGAATATAGGTATGATACATTTTGATACGCACGCAGACTGCGCACCGCAGGGACTAACTGGATACAAGTATGATCATGGCGCCCACATACGCCGAATTATGGAGATGGGGTGTCTAAGAGGTAGAAACTACTCCTTGGTAGGTCCGCGGGGATACTGGCCAGGGCCGGATCTCTACAAATGGATGTCTGATCAAGATTTTCAATGGTTTACCATGCTGGATGTTGAAGAGTTGGGGATTGATTATATAGCAAAAGAGATAGCAGATAGGGCAAATGATGGGACGGATGCAGTATACCTTAGTTGGGACATTGACTCGTTTGATCCCGCATATGCACCTGGTACCGGTGAGCCTGAACCCAACGGTCTGACATCTAGGGAGGGAATACGTATGATACGTCTCCTCTCCAAATCCTTTGATCCTGACAGGTTTGCAATGGATCTTGTGGAAGTGTCGCCGGCGTATGATGTAAGCGATAACAGCTCATACAACGGCGGTATTACATCGGGCCTAGGGCAAAGACTAGTGATAGAACTGCTGGCGGGACTCTCACTGACCAAGAGAGGTCTGGAAGGAGGCAGCCCCATAAGGCCCCGAGACTACAGGGGTACGGGTAACACCTATAATTTTGGTAATCCCGCATCTAGCATACCCAAACGTTGATTATTGATATAGTTGTGCAGGGAGATCTGGACACTGTCCCAGCACAATACACATTCCAATATGATGATGTGTTTGCTACATCAGTAAGCAATACTAAACGTTTACTGAGCAACGGGTACAGGATTAACATAAACCAGACCGTACTTTTACTGGCGGATATGGTCGTTAACCTAGCAAGAGATGGCCATAACAGAGAATACATACAACAAAGAGTAGGCAGCCTGATTCGTCCCGAACAGGTAATGATTGGTGTGCCGGAGATGACTCGTCATTTGGAGTTTAAGGTGGGTACAAATTGCACGATTACAATTTGCAGGCCAATTTTATATAATAATAAAAAATCATGACTTAAATCTGCTGCAAAATCAACGTCATGCTAAAAAGGTATGATGGTATAAGGTTATTGTGCTGAAAAAATCCGAGAATGAGTGGTATTATCTGGAGCAGGGTCAATATTGGGAGGGGTATCGCGAGTACAAAAAGGCGGTATCCGCATATAGACAGGCCCTAGGTATAAACCCCAGAAATAGTGTGGCAAACCTGCGCATGGGTATATCACTGTATAAATTAGGCCATTATAATGATGCCCTGAAATGTTTTGATACAGCGCAAAATTCATCTAGTGTACAACTTGAGGCCATGTATAGACGTAGTTTGACTCTGGAAAAGCTGGGTTTGTACGACGAGGCTATATCAGTATTAAATTTAATATTAAAACACGACCAGCACAACTATAATGCCAAGATTGCCATGGCCGCTTGTAAATGTGGAGTAAAGGAATACAATGAATCTATCAAATATTTGGATGATGTCCTCCGGGAGAATCCGTGTAATTCATGGGCATTGTACACCAAAAGTCGCGTATTGGGCCGAATGAATTTAGAGTCACAATCCGTCTTTTATTTAAAAAAGGCCCTGGAAGCAGACTCTGTAAATTCCATGGATATGTCCAAGCGGGGCCGGAATCTGTCCCAAGGTGGAAAACATCAGGAGGCCATGGAATGGTACAGTCGTGCCTTGGATATTGATCAAAAAAATATTGATGCATTGTTGGGAAAGGCTCAGATACTGGACATGGTAGGATTTTCACACAAGGATGTGTTTCCATATTTGGATAAAATACTAGCCATAGACCCTCATCATACAGATACCCTAATGACAAAGGGTCTGATATGCGATCGAAAAGGGATGTTTAAAAAAGCCGTAGAATATTTTGAGAAGGTGTTAGATATGGACCCAAATAATGTACGGGCCCTATACAGCAAAGGAATAACACTATACTCGCTAAAGAATGCCAAGGGGGCCCGATTCTTCTGTGAAAGTGCCCTGCTTAGAGAGCCGAACAATGTAATGGCCATAGGCAGTATGATTTGGTTGTTGGATCATGAAGGAGAGTATGAGGAGGCGCTAGTACATTGTGATAAGGCATTGAGCATAAACCCTAACTTTGTATACGCATTAAGCTACAAGGGAAAGATACTCCTATCTCTAAAAAAATACACTGAAGCCATCTCATGTTATGACAAGGTACTAGAGATGGACCCCGAGAACCGTCGAGCCGCATACCACCTAGAGAAAGCCAAGGAGAAGGTTGCCAAAAAGAGACCGGGATTCGGTATGTTTCGATGATTCCATTACTAACAGATTTTTTAATTAAAACATAATCATTGTAAAAAATTTGAATATGCACAATCCAAATCAGGAATTGTACTAGGTCAGCCGGGCGCAACATCTATGAATAAAGAGGGAATTATATACAAAAGTACACAACCCCGATTCTGAGAGTTAATACCTGAACCACGGAACGCGTCCATACAGCAACTCCTCCTTAAATACTAGTATACCGTATTATACATCGTGATACAGATAGTCAAGGTACCGCTACGGAGAGATGTGTCGTTCGCGGAGTGGATACACCGCACGAATCATGCGTCAAGATATGTGTACAATCGCGCGGTATCAGAGTATTTGTTTAGTGGCGAATATATGGCGAGGGTGGTGGTGAATATTCTACAGTCCTTCAAACTGCCGGGCAAACTGGATTTTACATCAGGTATGCTGAACGATGGCTACCATACATATGATTTTGAGCCAACAAAGAAGGCACTAAAGTACGGCATGTACAAACAGCTTACGGAATGGCGCGCCAAACATGCATGGGTACGCGAATGCCCCGTATCGTTTGGCCGTGGTGCGATACAGGATGCATCTATTGCCTGCCGAAGAGTCATGGATGACAACTCCGGCCACGCGCTGTACCGCCGCAAAGACGGCCGCATCATATTGAGTTCCGTTACGCCGCCTGTACGAAAAGGTGAGCACACCATACATAGCTGCGAACACCATAAATCAGACGATTGCGCAGATAACTAATGGTATAGACGCAGTCGTGGTCGAGTCGCTCTCCGTAAAGGACATGACCACACATGGCGGGAATTACAAAAGACATATGAAACGTTCAATGCGGGAGAACCATGTTGGGGAGTTCCTGCGCAAGCTTGCGCAGTGGTGTGAGATGCACAACATGCCGAAAGTGTTTTGCTTTTTGAAGTTGATCGTGCGTAAAAACGATGACGCGTGTACCAAATAAAAATTAGTAACAGCTCTCTATCCGGTACTAGTTGGTAATTATGACATTTGGTTATATAGTA
>VXON01000081.1:0-1385 GCA_009840065.1 Cenarchaeum sp. SB0662_bin_33
CTTCTTTATTTCTGGGTCTATTGGGTCCTCTAGGCGCACAAATGGCCGCATTATGTAGATATTTTCATACTCTAGAAGTGTGCGCGAGTTTTTGGCCTTCGGCATACACATCCTGAAATGTATCAACTCACATACTGTCCGGCCCATTTTTGCAAGAGAACCGCGCTAGTGTGATATTTATAATAGTCATGATAATAAATTACATGTCAAGATATCAGTCACCTGGTGTTTCTGTGAACCGCGGGGCTGCGCGGGGTGTGGCCATTGGTATACTGTCCCTGATGATCATAGGTGTTGTCGCCTACTCTGCCGTCCAGATTGTTGATGCCGGTCATAGGGGTGTGCTGCTGCACTGGAATGCGGTAGATCTTACCGTACCCCCACTTGGTGAGGGATTGCATTTTGTAACACCCTTTGCTGATAGTGTTGTGCAGATGGAGATTAGGACACTAAAGTATGTAAAGTCCACCACATCTGCATCAAAAGACCTGCAGACTGTGTCCACCACTGTAACAGTAAACTACCATCCCGCACCAGAGAGTGTGCATAGACTATACCAATCGGTAGGGCTGGATTATGAGAACCGTATTATACAACCTGCCGTGGAGGAGGTGGTCAAGCAGGTCACTGCCAACTATAATGCCGAGGAGCTCATCACCAAGAGGCCTGATGTAAAGTCCGACATTGAGCGTGAGATTACAGACAGACTCAACACCTTTAACATAATTACCGAGGTAATATCCATTACAGACTTTCAATTCTCCAGCCTCTTTGCAGCTGCCATAGAGGCCAAGGTAGAAGCCGAACAGAAGGCACTAAAGGCTGAAAATGACCTGATCCGCATAGAGGTAGAGGCACGCCAGATAGAACAGCAGGCCCAGGGTGAGGCTAGTGCAAATATCGCAAAGGCCAACGGTGAGGCCGAGGCAATTCGAATTATAAACGAGGCCCTCTCACAAAACCCAAACTACTTGGAGTGGTTAAAGACTCAGTCATGGGATGGCAAACTACCATTGGTTGTGGGTGATGGTGGGACACCATTCATTACAATACCCACAAACCCCTAGCATCTAAATTCAAAAGGTATAATTGTGTGCTGTAAGACGATTATGCAATGAATTATAATTCGATTTTGATCACATCTCTACTGACTGTTGGCCTTACTATAATGGCAGGTACGACGCTAAACTCTGCTGCGGCCCTACCCAATGACATGAACTCTTATAGCCACCCCGAGACAGAGAAGGGTTTCCATCATGGTATGTGGGACTATTATGGACATGGTGTCGTACACAACATGTTTGGGGACTGTTATTATTCCAAGGATTATTGGCACGGACATGATGATGACAAGAAATCCATGTATACTAATGGTGACTACAATC
>VXON01000081.1:1485-5779 GCA_009840065.1 Cenarchaeum sp. SB0662_bin_33
GACTACAATCACACCCACAACTATGATGAGAGAGACTGGCACGGACATGATGATGACAAGAAATCCATGTATACTAATGGTGACTACAATCACACCCACAACTATGATGAGAGAGACTGGCACGGACATGATGATGTCATTGGCATGCCGTTCATGAAAGACTACATGATGTCATCCATGAAAGGTCACGGCATAATACCATTTCACATGATGATGTTTAGTGCGCCCTTCCTGAGTGATTACAGTCAGGATCCTGACACAATAACGGCTATGGGAGTGGCGACAGCTAGTGTGGAACCCGAAAGAGTTGTGATAACCATGGGAGTTGAGACAACAAGGCTTACTGCCAGTGCAGCCTTGGCCGAGAACTCTAGACTCTTAAACGCGGCAGTGGACTCTATTGTGGCAGAGGGTGTGTCCCTTGATAGTATTGCCACATCACGTATCAGCATCCATCCAGAGTATGATGGTTATTATGACGATGACGGTCAATACAGGGAGGATTTTGATGGATATACGGTACGCAATATCATAAAGGTAAGCACTGACCAGATTGACATGACTGCTGCAATACTGGATTCTGCTGTGCAGGCGGGAGCCAACAGCGTGGAGTCTGTTCGCTTTACAGTATCTGATGACGCTAGAATGACAATTAATGAGAGCCTGATAGAGCCTGCAGTCTTAAACGCCAAGCATCAGGCACATCTTGCTCTAAAACCACTAAACTACGATATAGTGGGAGTCAAGGATGTTGTAATACTTCCATCCGGCACGGCATCTCCCCTGATGCGCCTATCTGCAGATTTTGAAGCCTTTGCTTCAACCACACAGATATTTACACCCGATGAGGATTTGTCTGTCACGGCTGTGGTAACATTTCTCATAGGTCCTGATTATACCCACTGTCACAAATAGATACATCTTTTGTTTCTTGATTGGTCATGACGCAAAATACTGCGTTGGGGTGACTCCATGAAATCATTAGGGGGCGTAGTATGATGGGAACATCGTATAAAAAGTGATTTTTTGATTTTAAAAATTAACGCGCCTGACCGGGTACAAATACTCACTACTTTTGTATATCACAGAACAAAAGTTCGTGAACATTTTTGTTACTTATTATTAAACAAAAACAGCTATAAAGATCTATATTTACTAATTCTTAATAACAGAGTTTTACAAACCAAGTTTTTTCACAATATAATAAACACCTCATTTTACAACAAAAATCGGAGCATTTATAGCACGATCTTTATTTATGATAATATAATAATGTGTTGAACAAAGTGCAAAAGATGTATCTGATGAAGGCTTGAATATGAACAGCAGATTCAAGAATTAAAAGCAATAATGGTGATAAATACAGTAAACACCACTGCATAATGCTCAGTTGGAAACTACGCAAACTCAACGTCTGGGATGAGTTGTACAGAATTATGGGCCCGGCTCCGGCTTTTAATAATTAGGTATATTACAATAGGAATTTTGTCATGCAATTAGGTGTTTAGTGCACGTATTATTAATCACATTTACAAGTTCAATTTTGATTGTTCATATTGTAAAAAAATTGGCCCACTGAAATTTATCCAGTTTAGCCGGTTCAGGTGGGCATGACCCTAACTTGACGTGCCAATGTTAGTTAAAAGAGATTTATTGCAGATATATTGCATGGGTGTTATTGACCCATCTACAGTGTATTGTGTCTGAGCGTTTTCGATACACGCGCCTATTGAATAACTTTAAACAGAATAACTTGGCCGAGGCGGTGCAAAAAAACATGCGTGACGCTCCCCGTTCTATACCTCCGGTATTTTTTTATGATTACAGGGGCTCAGGGTTATTTGAAGAGATATGTTCATTACCAGAGTATTATCAGACCCGCACCGAGACTGCAATTCTACAGTCCATACGCCATGAGCTGTCCGGATATCTAAATAGGCAATTCCGCCTAGTGGAATTAGGTAGTGGGTCATCCATAAAAACAAGATGCGTACTAGATTCACTGCCAAACATGTGCTCCGGAGCAGAATACGTGCCCATCGACATATCCGACTCACTGGAAGACGGAGCCGGTTCCCTGCTGGATGACTATCCGCTATTACGTATAACCGGGGTTGTAGATACGTATGAACACGGCCTATCACTAGTACGACAGATGAGTAATATGCCAAAATTAATTATATTTTTAGGCTCAAGCCTGGGCAACATGTCCGTACCCGAATCCATCTCATTCTTAAGAACAATCCGGGCATCCATGAAGAAGAGTGATCTGTTACTGTTGGGTCTTGACATGGATAAGGATGCTGCAACACTCGAGTCTGCATATAACGACAGCAGGGGTGTAACTGCCAAATTTAATCTCAACATACTGTATAGGCTTAATCGTGAACTAAATGCCAATTTCAACATCTCAAAATTTTCACATTATTCAATATATAATAAAAGTAAAAAAAGAATAGAGATGTATTTGAAATCAGAGGTAGACCAGACCGTGGAGGTGCCCGGAGCAGAAATTATAATAAATTTAAAAAAAGGGGAATTAATACACACTGAAAACTCACAAAAATACACCATCCCGCACATAAGGTCCATGGCTGCGGACGCTGACTTGAGGATTCAGCGACTCTGGCACGACCCTGCTAAAAAATTCTCTGTAACACTGTTATCTGAATAATAAACATAATCAGGAATCCGAAGCTAGCCTGAACCCGGCAAACATCCATCTTTCATCTAACCTGAAAAAGTTTCTGTAGCTGCCTCTTATAGAGATGGAGGGTGTGCCGTACGAGCCTCCCCGCAGTACCTTTTGACCCGTAAACCATTTGTCATTATACTCGCGAAAAGCCGACTTGAATCCCCTATAACCTACAAACTCCGACGAGGTCCATTCCCAGACATCACCAATCATCTGCTCACATCCACTCGGACTTGCCCCATCCGGATAGCTACCTATGCTGGTGCACCCCCAGATGTTTGACTCCAGCAGATTACACTTGTGAGTGTCCGGCAATTCATCTCCCCACGGATATATCCTCTTGGTGCCACTTTTGACATCATAACAGGCAGCCTTCTCCCACTCGGCTTCCGTAGGGAGGCGCTTTCCGGCCCAGCGGGCATATGCGTCCGCCTCATAGAAACTCACATGCACCACCGGCTCGGTGGGATTTATGGGCCTCTGCCCTCTAAAATCCAGAGTACACCACTGGCCGTCTATCTCTTCCCAATACATGGGCGAGTTCCATTCCCTCTCCTGAACTATCTTCCACCCGTCCGATAACCAATTCTCAAACATCGAGTATCCACCATCTTTTATAAACTCCATATACTCAGCATTTGTCACCGGAAACCGGCCCAGCGTGCAGTCGTCCACATACACACTGTGCTCGGGAAGCTCTATGTCGTAGCAGAACCCATCTCCGCCATACCCCATGCTATACATGCCACCACCAACATGCATCATATCTGAGGATACGGATGGGGATGTGGTTGCATCCTTTGGAGGCTCTGTCTTCTTTGATGGAACATATAAATCAGCCAAGAGATGCTGTAGGTCATACACCATCAGCTCCTGATGCTGGCACTCATGGTTCAGTCCCATCTCAAAGAGGCTCTTTGCGTGTCCATAATTCATGTTAAATTCTGTTAAAAAGACCTGAACCCGGCTATTTATCTCCACATAATAATCCAGTATCTGACTTAGTGTGGGCCTTGATACTGTCCCGCGTCTTCCCTTCTGATGTGGCTCCCCGAATTGATTATAATATGAGTTTAGATATGCAGAGAACTCGTTAGAGTAAAATTGGTAATCCTTGTTTATTCTACTCATTATAACCTCAAACAGCCAAGAGACATGCCCAATGTGCCACTTTGGTGGACTCATGTATACGGCCGTCTGTACTACGAAATCATCCACCTCAAGATTCTCGGTCAGCTGCAGTGTTCGGGAACGTGTACGCACAAAGTCATGCCAAAGACTCCCTCTTGAGTCATCAATCTGCTTATCCAAAGTTTGGCGCATATCTGAAATACGTCTCATGCACTAATTCGAATATCTCCACAATTATAACATATCCACACATGATGCGCTCAGATGCACCGCAATCCTAATCTGATTATTATAGTGCCACATTACACTAAGATCTCTCAGACTACACAAAGGGGTACATGGCAGATGATGGCGCTCCATTATTTTATGATAATTTTAAGCGGGTGATTGTACGCGGGCCACGTGGATGTTATGAAAGTGTTTTGCTTTTTGAAGTTGGCATTAGGTTAGGCCAATATGGCATCCATC
>VXON01000036.1 GCA_009840065.1 Cenarchaeum sp. SB0662_bin_33
TCTTTCTATGTCTGATGGGATATCATATCATTACTATATAAATCTGATCGTTGAAAAATTAGAATTAAAGTCAAATTTATTTGACTAGTACATTATATTTTTATGATCATTAACATATACTAGAAGATTGTACACATAAAGATCAAAGGATTCGTTAAGGGGCATATATTATCTGGACGCGGCCCTGCCCCGACCAAGTACTCAACTTCAAAAAGCAAAACACTTGCACACAAAAAACGCCCATGGTAAGGGGTGTCTAGGCATGAGGGGTTCTTTATATCATGCCATGACATGTATGATGGTCATATGAAACACCAAATGGAGTTCAAAGTTGTAAAACTCTGGGAGATGTAGTGATCTGGCAGGGATGAATCCTTTATTCCTACGGGGGAATTCAGTAACCCATTAATCATAGGTATCATATCGGGTTGTTATAATGAAGTATGTTGAGAGGAAATACATCCGCCCAGATACCATGGAGTATAGGGACTATCAGGTAAATCTGGCCCATGATGCTTCCAATGAAAATTGTATTGTTGTGCTGCCTACCGGTCTTGGCAAGACTGCGGTTGGACTATACGTAATGACAGATTATCTGGCCCGAAATACCGGCGGCTCGCTGTTCCTAGCACCCACCAGAGTACTGACCAATCAGCACTATGACTTTCTTAGAAACACAATGACTTTGGATGACATCTCGCTGGTAACCGGCGAGGATCCTATACAGAAGCGGAAGCAGAGGTGGATAGCTAGCGTTGTATGTGCAACACCTGAGATTGCTCGAAACGACTTTGAGCGGGGCATTGTCCATCCCAGCCAGTTTAATCTGGTTATATTTGATGAGGTGCATCGCGCCGTGGGGGATTATGCGTATACTTCCATTGCTCAGAGATTCGTTGGCAGGGATGTCCGAATAATGGGCATGACTGCCACATTGCCCAGTGAGATGGAGAAGGCTACTGAGATTGTAACCCGGCTTCGCATATCCAAGGTGGTTGAACGTACCGAACAGAGTGATGATGTCAAGCCATACATACAGGATACATCTACGCAGTGGGTCATGATTGACCTACCTCCGGAGATGATTCGCATGCAACAGGATCTTAAGAGATCACTGACTGACCGATATGACATACTAAAGAGCAACGGCACACTAAGTCTGGGCACGCCCTCACTATCTACACTGCTTAAGATACGCCAGCGCATATTCTCCCAGCATCGCGGTCTGATAGTGCCCCTGATGAGTGCAATTCGCATACACTATGCCCTGAACATACTGGAGGCTCATGGAATTACGCCGTTTTTGAACTTTTGTGATCGTACTCGTAAGAAAGGTGGTCCTGGAACAATTGATCTGCTGGATAATGATATATTCTTCTCTAGAACCATTCGTGATGCCACATATTACCAATCTCGGGGGCTTGAACACCCAAAGATTCCAAAACTGCGCGAACTATTGGAGAAGATATCCGGCAAGGTACTGATATTTGCCAGTTATCGGGATACCGTGGATGTGATATATAATCATCTACAAAAGATGAATATACCATCGGCCATCCTGATAGGCAAGGCCGGCAAGACCGGCCTGAAACAGAAGAAACAGATTGAGACGGTACAAAAGTTTCGAGATGGTCAATATAGAGTGTTGATTGCTACCCGAGTGGGTGAGGAGGGCTTGGACATAGCCGAGGTGAACCACGTAATATTTTATGATAATGTGCCAAGCTCAATACGCTATGTACAACGAAAGGGTCGTACCGGAAGAAAGAATACTGGAAAATTAATAGTACTCATTGCAAAGAATACAATAGATGAGACCTATTACTGGGTGGGAAAGAGAAAGGTAAAGGCTGCCAGCAATGTCGGCAACAAGATGACCCGTCTGCTAAACGAGAATAAAAGGGAGCCTGCACAGACCAGCATCGACGCATTCACTTAATATGTGATAATTTGGCACCTATCCAAGATGTCTATATAGTGTAATAATATATGATCAAATTCTCAAAAATTAATGTTGCGTACAAATAGTATAACTCTCAATAATTCTACAAAAATCACACTCATTTATTTTATACGATTGTGTCTAATATGTTTTGAGAATCAGATGAACAATCAAAAAAAAAAAACATCCAACCACCATAGTTACTAGGTAGATTACCTAAGCGTTCATCATAAAGGGGGATGATATCATGGTCACTGGGGCAGATTAATTTCAAATTACTATGTCACATGTAAAATGATCATCAGCCACGTTTTCAAGAGAATTAAAAAATAAAAAATATTAGGAAATGTCATCATCTATTGGATTAAACTGTCGCTCTGTCAACATCCACCCGTCTTCATCTATGATCCATATGGCATAGTTTCGGGGGACTAGATCTCCTGCCTCATTCAATATAGTGTTTCCACTGGCTCCCACATAAGTGGATGCCACATCGTGAAATACAGTCTTAATGGTACCGGCATCTGTGGCTCCAGACTGCAACATAGATAGGCCAACAAGCCATGTGGCATCATATGCACTGTATATGTAGCCCGTTGGAATCTCTCCGTGTACTTCCAAGAAGTGTTCTTGTACGTGGTGGTGTGTACCAGTATTAACATCTGCAGGTCTCATGGCGGTAAATTGTATGGATTTGACCAAATCACTTGTTATCGGATCATCCAGAATGTTGGTCTTAGGTACAAACGTCTCTGACCCGAACCATCGAATTTCATTTAGTATGTCATATCTAGCAGCAGCTTGCATTATTGGTACTGATTCGTCAAACGATGTCATGAACACTGCTACCTTATCTGCTCCGTATTCGTCTACTAGTGCCTGAACTTGATCAGCTAGTTCAGATACAGAGACAGCGAAATCAGCTAACAGAGGCTCATAACGTATACCGTCTGAAACCACATAACCTCTTGATTCTGCTCTATCCTTGACTTCGTTGACTAGGCCATCGCCGTAAGCATCTCCCAGCCATATTGGGACTACTGCCTTTATGCCTTCTACTTCAAGCAATTTGCTCACTCCGGCACCCTGATGGATATCATCAACGGCTATTCTGAATATACTATCATTGGCTATAGCCAAAGTAGGGGCGGTTGAACAACAGCTTATAATCATCATGTTGTTGGTATCTGCATATGATTTTACCTGCGTTACTTCACCAGATGGTCTAGGACCTATTACAATATCAATACCCTTTGCTAGCAGTCCCTGTACCTTCTCTAATGCTATTGGTGGAAGTGATGTCGAGTCTTCAGAGATCACATTCAAGTGCCATTCTTCATTTATCGACTGCAAAAATTTGTTAAAATCTTCTGCACCCAGATCAGTAGCTTCACGTGTGGCGTAACCCGTAGATGAGCTTCTACCCGTAAGTGGATAAAGCGATCCCACCGTTACTTCACCAGTAAGATCATTACTTGGTATTAGCAGATCTCTAATAGCAGAGTACTTGTCTGTTGATATCCAAGCACCATCCTCTATTCTCAACACCTGGTAGTGAGCTACTGCCAGATCACCTGCATCATTAAGCGCTGTAGATCCTGTAGCACTACTATGGGTTGCTGCCACGTCATACAGTACGCTCTTAATATATGTCGAATCTGCACTATTTGCCGTCATTATGGCTTTGCCCAATACCCATACAGAATCGTATGCCGGATAAGCAAACGCAGTGGGCTCAGCACCCAACTGTTCTGTCAAACGGTCTTGAACACTTTCTCTATCTGGACCAGAACTAAGCAAGATTCGCATCGCCGTATAGCTTACTTTATCGGTAAATGCGGATGCAATTCTATCATTAATCAGTTCTGCCGAATCAGCAGTAGACTCTGTTCCATACCAAGATACATCTCCGAGTATTGGGTGTTGTGACGCAGATTGAACTAATCTAGTAATCTCATCAAACGCAATCACAAAGATTGCTACATTTTCGGCACCGTGTTTATCGCTCATCTCTTGCACATACTTTGCTAAAAGATCCATCTCCAATGACAGTTCGGGTGTGTCGGGCGCATACCTTACTCCAGCGTGCACTTCGCCACCTCTAGACTCAAAGTTAGCTGCGACTTCATCCCGCAGGTCATCACCATATGCGTCTCCTCTCCAAACTGGAACCAATGCTTTAATATCGTCTCTGGCAAGAATCTTACCTAATGCATTGCCTTGGTTTTTGTCATCTGGTACAAATCTATAGATACTGTCGCCAGATATAGCTAGACTAGGTGCCGTTGAGCAACAACTCATTACTAACATGTTATTGCTGTCAGCATAGCCCTTGATATTTTGTATATTGCCACTCGTTGCTGGCCCTATTATGTTACTAATTCCTCGTGCATTGAGGGACTGTATCTTTTCTAATGCTATAGTGGGGTTGGTAGCTGTGTCTTCTGAGGACAGTACAAGCCACCACTGGGCACCTGTTTCTTCAAGGTATGTATTAAAGTCCTCAACTGCCAACTCGGCTGCAGCATGAATTTGTATACCAGTGGAGCTTATGTCACCTGTTAGTGGAAATAGACCTCCGATGTTTATAGGTCCAGACAAGGGTGTCCCATCCATCATCATCTTGTCATCAGTCTGCGCAAATGCGCTACTAGTCAATGTAATTGCAAACATTGTAACGATTGTCACTGTAAGAATTTTTATCATTGAACACAAGTCATATTTTAGTGTCATATAACTATTTTTGAAAGTGCAGTAGATGGAAATGTGCGCATGGGGTGCATCTAGATGTGATGAAATTACATTGCCGAGTGTCGTCCATTCGAGACAATATCTGTGTCATATTGTGGTTAGTAGCCTCATCTGAGTATCGATGCATGCAGAGTAATGGTCGCCGTAAAAAGACGTGCGCAGAATGGCGCTACATCCGATTTCACATGGCAAAGGCATGCGTTAGCCAGGGTCTGACGGGACGACGCGCCGGATAGATTCCTTGGAGAACACATCCAAATACCTAGAGAATATCTTTAGTGTGGTGATTCTGTTATCCCTTTCAAACATGTCAGTAGTTCAAAAAGTGAATATTAACAAATGAGTTTTTGATAAATCAAAATTGGTTGAAAAAATTTATGTAATTAATCAACTTTTTTAAAAAACGCGCATAAATATTAAGTGCATGTTGTTCAGGTATGGTTAGTAACAAACCAAAAACAGAACACGCACTACAACGTAAGAGGTCAACCCCCCCTCACATGAATGACAACCTTGGCGTGATTAGGCAGTGATGGTCCTGTGTATATTCCGTAGAAGATTTTGATCTTGATCATCCCATCGTACTGTATCTGTTCTAAACATCAACCGTATCTTTCTATGCAGGACAGGACGCCTGAGAGTGCGTTCAGATTTATTGTTGGTTGGAGGCATTCCTGGACATCTAATATTTGGGACAGCATTGAGTAATGTTACACCAAAATCATGACCTAGTTTCTGGTAGATTGAGTTATTTTGTCACTACAGACCCTCATCACTAATGTCAGGCGGTAGCAGTCTGGCGTGGTATTGAAGTTCATGGTGCAGTTCGATTAATAATCCACCCTGTGTTGCGGCCAGCAGCTCTGCTTCACGCAGTATGTGTACCCAACACCGCTGTATAGTTTGGAATTTCATACCCGTCCACCACTATAGTGCAGGCAATGTACACCTTTGAAGGAGATTAAGGGGGTTGACCTCTTACGAAAAAGTAGTTGTTACCGCACACCTCCGCGACCCTAAAATAACTACTATGCATACAGGCCAATATTGTTACATCCGCATA
>VXON01000070.1 GCA_009840065.1 Cenarchaeum sp. SB0662_bin_33
TATCCCAATTATACAACCAGTACATAGCATGTGATAAAATACAGGACCCACATACCAGGGCAGTGGCCGCTGCATGTTTGGATAAGCAGATGAGCGATTTGATGCATCAGGACTGGCAGGATGATGAGGACCATACAATAAACCGTTACAGAAAGAGACATCGTCGTGAAGGGTATCATCTGTCTACATTTTTGCACATAGAACACGTTGACTCCAACAACAACGCCGTTGAGCGAATCAATAGGGGATTTGTGGCTATATAGTGGTGGGAACAGATCCGAAGAAGGGATGCACATCATACGCTAGGGGTAAGAGGTCAACCTCCCCTCCACATGAATAACAGACTGCGCGTGATTAAGCAGTAGTGGTTATACAGAAACCCCCATTTGGCAACAAACCGCCGGTTTGTATGCTCAGACCGCCAGTTAGCCAAATTATACTAGACAGTGAGAAGTCTTTACATCTAGAAAGGGCATGATGCCGGGTGGATATGGATATTATCTACGGAATATACACAGGACCATCACTGCCTAATCACGCGAAGACTGTCATTCATGTGGGGGGGGTTGACCTCTTACCGCTAGGGTGCGGACGAGAGTTTCTACCGAAAAATTACCTGACGTACGGTCGGTCTGATGGATATACTAGATGGCCAGCCCACATAATCATACCAATCTGTAAGTTGGCGCATGGATTTTTGATGTGTGCTTGAACTACATATTCTACTTTTTACATTATACTGCCCCGACCAAGCACACAACTTCAAAAAGCAAAACACTTTAGGATCAGTTAAATTTTAGACAGTTCCTATCCATCAACTTAGTTTTCGAGAGAACCCACCATAGTAAATAATTTATTTATCCATATAGAGGGAATGATTGTGTACGATGCAATACCAATCATAGTACCGGTGCTCTTCGTGATAGGTACTGTAGGTGCCCTAGTGTATGAGCGGACAAGAGAGAGATAGTGTGCAAGCACTATTTGCTGATGCGGGTTTTAGTTCACTAACCAATATACAGAGAAGTGCAGTTCCCATAATACTACAGAAACACGACTGTCTAGTCATAGCCCCTACGGGCTCGGGCAAGACCGAGTGTGCCGTCATACCCGTATTTCATATAGTTGGCAAGGCCAAGGGGAGGGGCTACATACGCTGCTTATACATAACCCCGCTGAGGGCACTGAACCGTGATGTATTTCGACGGATAGAGCAGTACGCCAAGATAAACGGGCTGACCGTGCAGGTTCGGCATGGCGATACCACAGCTACCATGAGAAGGCGCATAACCGATGCACCTCCAGACGTATTGATCTCAACACCCGAGACGATGGTCTCACTGTTATCCCAAGAAAAGATGCTAAAAGCTCTATCTAATTTACAGTGGGTCATAATAGATGAGGTACACGAGCTGCTACCCAACGAGAGGGGCTCACAACTCAGTATTACAATGGAGAGACTACAGATGAACTCAAATTATACATTAACGAGAGTCGGCCTCTCGGCAACTGTGGGAAACCCACAGATGGCCGCAAAGTTTCTGGTGGGCACAAAGCGGAGATGCCATGTAAGGCAGGACAGAACATTGAGAAGATATGATGTAGACATACGTTTAGAGAGAGGGGGAATATCTGGTGTTGTGGATGTCATAGCAGCGTACATAAACGAGCATAGGACTGGCTCACCCACATTGCTGTTTACCAATACCCGGAGCGAGGCAGAGATGCTGGCATCCATGCTAAAGGGCAAACTGCCAATACCGGTAGAGATGCATCATGGCTCCCTCTCAAAGCAGATAAGAGAAGAGACCGAGCATCTGCTGCAACATGATCAGGAGGGACTGGTAGTATGTACATCATCGCTGGAGTTGGGCATAGATGTGGGGAGTGTCGATACGGTCATACATTATGGTTCGCCCCACCAGGTATCAAAGCTACTACAGCGTATAGGCAGAAGTCGACACAAAAGCAATAGGTCGGCCCGAGGTCTAGTGGTTACAAGTCGCCATGACGATTACGTTGAGGCATCCGCCATACTACAAAGAGCAAAGCGGCGCAGCATAGAGAGGCAGCATATACACGAGGCTCCCTTGGATGTGCTAGCACATCACATGGTGGGACTGTTATACCAGTGCGGTGTTGTCAGTGTACAGGATGTCATGCTGATGGCAAATGCGGCATTTCCCTTTCGTTTGGTAGGTATGGTAGACATACATCGCATACTAGAGCTACTAGAAGAGAACCGAGTAGTAACGTTTGACCGCGACAGAATGACATACTCGGCGGCAAGTCGCACATTCTGGTATCATCTGGAGAACCTATCCACAATTCCAGACATACTCAAGTTTCAGGTATTTGATAGTGTGAGTAAAAAGATCATAGGTAGTCTGGACCAACGGTTTGTGGGAGATTATGGTGAGGCCGGCAACCTCTTTGTGTTAAAGGGATCCCAGTGGAAGATATTGGTCGTGGATGAAAAATCATTCCGGGTCAGTGTGGAACCACATATGAGAGGAGGTACCGCTATACCACGCTGGGAAGGTGAAAGCATACCTGTAGAAAGAGAGACTGCCCAGGCAGTTGGCATTATGCGCCAGAGTGACCCAGAGTACAAAGAAGATATACCGTACGATAAAACCATACTAGTCGAGTCCAACAAACAGAGAGGTACGCTGGTATTACATGCCTGTTTTGGTACCAAGATAAACCTGACACTGGCCTCCATACTATCTGCAATACTCTCATCCGTAGTAGGAGGAACAGTGCAGGTCCGTTCGGATGCCTACAGGATAATGTTGGTGTCCGGCCACCACATAGCTGAACATCAGGTGATGGATATACTACAGACCGAATACGACATACTTGATACTGTTACTGCGTCAGTGGTCGGCAAGCATAATATCAACTGGCGCATATGGAACACGGCCAGAAGGTTTGGTGTCATACGAAAGGGTACTGTATATGATCAACGACGAGCTCGCTACCTGTACAAGAGATACAGGAACACGCCACTTGTCACCGAAGCTCTACGGGAACTCTTTCATGAAAAGTATGACATACAGGGAACAAAACAGGTGATGAAACAGATACAGGATGGAACCATATCCCTAGTCTGGGTGGATACCGAGGAGTTTACTACGATGGCCATGCCCATATTGGACCAAGCATCACAGCACTACTCGTATGCGGCCAGTATAGACCCAGAGTTGCTAAATATAGTCAAAAGCAGGTTATACAAGACCAAACATAGGCTGGTGTGTGCCCGATGTGGCAAGTGGGAGAGGGTGATGCAGACCTCTGAGATAACCATTATACCCAGTTGCCCTCACTGTAGGGGCAGGCAGATAACCACCACATTCTCCTCTGATTATGAGCTGGTAAACATAATATCAAAAAAATACAATAATAAAAGACTCACAAAAGAGGAGGCACACAAATACAAGAGGGCATGGAAGGTGGCATCGCTGGTGGAGACGTTTGGCATTACTGCCATTTTGGTAATGTCAGGATATGGTGTGGGGGCCGATACGGGGGCCCGGATACTGCGCAACATGGTAGACGAGGAGCATATGTTTCGTCAGATATACGATGCCGAGCGGCAGTACACACTGACTAGGGGGTTTTGGGATCAGTAACCAGAGTCACTACAGAAAAGTTTGTGAGCATCAAGTCTATGTTGCCATCCATACCATGCCTGGCGTTTACGCCGGTTATAAACAGCCTATCGCCCTGCTTGGAGTCTGCAACCAATCTGACTTGGTCATCCCACGCCTTGACCCACATCTCCCTAGAGTCATCGCCCACATACATCTCCAAGAGTTGGACGGATCTGCCGCTGCGGGTAGTTATATCACGTATTGATGGGTCTTGCAATACTACAACCTCTATGCAGTAGTCCTTGCCAGGTTCAGCATCACCGATGCGGGTTCGTGTATCCTCCATCCTCGGTATGGTAGAGTCGTCTTCCACGTTGCGAATGTATGCATCATCCTTTAGTGTGATTGACTTGCCATACGCTCTAGTAGGCTGGCACTCTATGACATTATTAACATGGCATTTTACAGAGTGTTCTGCCTGATCCTCCAAAAAGTAGAACTTGCGGTCCGAGTCCACACACATTACAAGATTACCGCCATCCCTGTTTTTGGTCATTGAGACTATGCGGAGTGTAAGGGCATCCACCATCTCCCCATCCACCTGTATCTTGGTTGAGTCGTTTCCCTGTATCTCTAGGCCCTGTTGGCTCTTTCTTCCCCTAACTCCCAAGAGCTTTATCTTGGCATCGGGTTTTAACAGCTTTGGAAGGGCAGATTCATCCAATCCCCAGAGGACCACCTTGTAGCTTGTACCATTACTTCCACGAATACGCATTCGTAGACCCGTCCTAGGCACCCCATTGGAGTTATATTTTATAGTGTCTGCCGTGCCGTCTGGCTCCCCAATTACTATGACATTACTATCCGTCTCGGTTATATCAACGGGATCTTTTGCCAAATCATCGATAGTGGGTATATCAGGCAGGTCATCCATCGGTTCAATCTGGGAGCCGGATCCCAAGCTTATGCTTAACACGCCATCAAGATCAGACCTGACAAGACCTCCTGATATGAGAACTGCATCCCCGGGCTTGAGATTGTCCAGTACGGGTAGGGATGCCGCAGAATCCCACAGCTTGACCTGACACCCTTGGTCTTCGTCATAGACTGTCATTATCCTCAAGTCCAGTTGTGTGTTGTCCTTGCGCGTAATGCTCTTTGTCTTGGACACCCCCATCACACGGACACTCACACGTATGTCCTTGGCTCCAGCATACATATCCTTGAGTTTCATCTGTGGATTGAGAGGTTCAGATAGCTGCACGCCGGCATCAGATGCCACCAGGAACAAGGCCCCCTGATCAGTAAGATAACCTGCACCAATATGCTCTTTTTTAGTTCTTATCTGATTAATTACATCCTCCCGCTTAAGAGTTGGAACAGATTCTAGGAGCTTGCTCATCAGGGTCTCAAAGCTGTCCATAGCATACATGCTATTATCTAGTATAAATAAGACTTGCTATGGGGACTCCTGCAGATACAAAGGGCTTGGTTCCTAGGCTCCTCCCGCAATAACGAAGGATTCGTCCCTGCAATATCGTTGCGTCTCCCAGAGTTTTACATCTCTGGACTTCGCTTAGCATCTCATATGACCACCACACGAGTAATGGTCTAACACACAGAACCCTCCACACCTAGACACACCTTACCAGGGCGCTTGCCGTGCAGTGTTTTGATGCACGGTTGTGGTCTTTCACCATCTCGGCCCAGAACCGGGCTTTTATATTACAAGCTGCGTATGCCGTATTACCACTAAACTTTCACATATTACGGTTGTTCCTGTCTGTGACACATCTGACAGGTAAGAGCCAAGATCTCTGTCTTTATTACATAATACTTATATTTAAAATATTTTATTTATTTTTCTATAAAATACGGTCTATAATCATTTAGGAGATAATATCATACCAATACAATCTCTCGGCATTACCAAGATAGTCTTGAGTATATGATTTAGGACATTTTGTATATGGAATACTGTCTATATCACTACTTTTGGGCAAAATTTGTGAATTTTAAAAAATCCTTCGTTCTGCGGGAGGAACCGGTTCCCATATATTTTCTTGTCATGCTTACATCTAGATATAGCGGCGTGCATAAGTTTCTGTAGTTTAATTTTCGCACATAGGGCGATTTT
>VXON01000072.1 GCA_009840065.1 Cenarchaeum sp. SB0662_bin_33
GTGCAAGGTTGAACGATGTGTCAATAATGCCCACTTTGACACCAGTGCCATTGTAGCCCAATGTGTGATAATGCTCAACGTAGGGGTGAATACTAGGCTTCAAGCCCTCGGTATTGATGTCGCCATAATGGTCTCGTCCGGGTAACGTTACTGGGATTACCTTCTTGACACCATCAAGTACAGATACGGGCCATATGATGGAGTGCGGAATGTAGGCGCTCACACGGTCAACTCTTTCACCATGTATAACACGATATACAAGCGCCCCATTGTCCTGTAGGTATCTCCATACGGCATCACCTGTACCGGCTTGTGTGCGGATTGACACGGCCATCAAGTCCCCGGAATATAGAGTCCCAAACTCATCGTAATGTGTGAATGACGCTCTCGGATCCAGCTTAAGTGGTTCGGGTTCGGCTCCACTGGCTCCACTGGCTCCACTGACGCCTCCCATCTCGGGTTCGGTCCGGTTGCTTGGAGGAATGCCCCTCGGCTCGGTACCTGGTTCGGCGCCTTCTAGCCCCATCAGGTCCAACATGAGCATGAGGGTACCTGTGTCAACTGCATCACCGCAACGTGAGATGTAATCCCCGCGCCAGGTTGCGTTGTGGTTGGCTACCTCTTCCACCAGCACCATTGATGTTGTGGTGTTCTGCACGATCAGTGAATGCATCACAATATTCGTAACTTCCGGCTGTTCCAGTAGGTCTAATGATATCATATTGAAATCCTGCTTCCATATGACGGCAGTAATATTGATACCGTTTCTGAGCTCGTCCGTGTCGTAACCGAATGTGCCATCCCTATAATATGGATACACATCGGTCAGCCTGGTGATATTAAGATGGTTTAGTTCCAATGCGGTGCACCAGGGCTGGTATGTTGTAATCGTAAGTATGGCCGTTGAGTCGTTTACGTCCACCGCGACTACCGTCTCCGTTGTCGTTGTTGCGACAAGAATTATTCCAAATGTTACAAGAACTGTTGTTGGCAGTAACAGTAATAGTTTATAGTCCATTAAACAGCAGATCTCCCGCCAACTAAATAAGAGTGCTCTCTCATCCGACTACCTGTGCAATCCCGAAATTAGTTCGCCCTTTATGTGACATCATACACCTCCCCGGATTGCTCGTCTACCACGGTAGTTCTTTTAGGTGGCATCTTACGTATAAATGCCTCGGCAGGCGTCTCCAGATTGTCCCAGTCCAGCGACATGTGAGGCCGGACATGGTTCCACCAGGCTACGAACCTGTGTACATCCTCAAACCTATTCAGCTTACGCTGTATCTCGCCATGGAACCGTTCCAGCTTGCCGTTTGTCTGGGGATGGTTTACCCGTGCCAGTATGTGCCGTATGCCTAGCCTGACCAGTTCCGTACTTGGCATTCAACAAGGTACGTGGCGACACGCTCTCCCAGGCCTGGTTTACATAGGTGATTTCAGGACTATAGAAGGTTGGTGAACTGTTCAGTTAACGGCCGCCTGTTCAGTTATAGCGCCTGTGCGAAACTTGGCGTACGGTTTCCACTTCAACCTTTATTTCCACTGTACAGTATGTACCGCCGTTTCCACCCTGTCACAAACTTTCCACTCTTTGCCAGGCTGCCATTTCCTCCCATCCAACCCACAACCTCCCTTAAATGCCGCCAATACTGTACCGTACAATGCCAAAACCAGGATACAAATCAATAACAATCCCCGAGGAGATATACGACAGGTTCAAGTCGTACAAAGACAACGACAGCGACTATAGCCTCTCCAAGTATGTATCGCACATGCTTGAGGGGCGCATCATACAAGACAAGGTCATGCGCGAGTCCAATCCAATAATGTACAAGATAGGTATAGACGGAGACACAATAGTGTTGCGCGACTATACAACAGGTATGATAGCCGAGGTCGGCGTGCGGGACGGCAAGTTATACTGCAAGACATGCAAGGATTCCAGATGCATACATTGTGGGTTCTGTTATGCGTTGCCTGAAATATACAGTATGTTAAAACCCACCCCCTAAACTTTTTTGTAAATCAAGATGCATTCAGGTTGTGTATCGCATCCTGTATTATATCAGTGCGGTTCGGCACATCCCACGATGAAATCCAGGAATGCTCCTCTATCTTGATGGCTGTTCCAAACTCCACATCTACTCCTGAGTTTATTGCATGTTTCAGCTGTGAAAGCGGTTCCAAATCTGCTGTACATATTATATCTGCAATGCGGGTTGCTTCGGGGTATAGGCGGTCATTAGACACGACATCATGTACTATACTGAACTTGTTCAGTGCGGCATCAGCGTTGATGAACTCGCCTGTTATCAGCAGGTATTTGGCGTCCTGCGAGCCTATCATGTGTACTAGTCTCTGCGTTGCTCCCCAGCCCGGCACAAGCTGTATGTGGCGTATGTCTGGAAAGGCTAGACGGGCGTTCTCTGCAGCTATGCGGATATCACAAGCTAGAGCAACAGCGAGTCCATACGACAGGCAGTTTCCCTGTATTGCACATATGACGGGCTGCCTTGTATTCTCTATGAGATTGCACAATGTGGTACCGGTACGATACCAGCGTACAGCATCCGTTTTGGACATCATACGCATCTCATCCAGGCTGGGTCCGGCTGAAAAATGAACTCCCTCGGCGGCCAGTATTATGCATCGTATGTCATCATCGGACGATACGTCCTTAAACGCATAGTCGTTTGCAGATAGATCCAATATTTTTCGATTTTATTGATTCAAGAACATCGTGCCATTAGGGCCGAATTCGGGCAGGTATCGGGCACCGAAAAATATCGGATCTTTTTGCAGAGTACTACGCATCTGTCAATTGAGATATTACATCTTTGTTTAGTACGTTGCTGTGGGCGGCATTGTTTATTCTTATTGTACTATATGGTTTGGATTTTGATGTTGTTACTACACCTGTAGGTATAGTATCTGATGTGTCCTGTTTGCTGAATATCTTCATGATATTGTATTGTATGGGGGGCGGTTAAAGGTTGTAGTACTTGGTCTTTCTAAGAAAACCGCTTTTTGTGTGTAAATGTCTGGTCAAGTACGTTGTAATTAACGGTAGAAGGGGTTAATTCCATATGGGTATACGGTTTTAGGCATAAAATGTTGTTTTATACGGTTTTAGGTATGGAATTACCAAGGGTTGCCTGTTGCGTTTCGCGCTGCCGGAAGGGCGGCGATGGGGTTGCCAGCTAGGTCGTGGACGGCGCCCTGGCCTATGTCCGGCAGCAGGGATGTCCCCAGGCCGACCACCGTTCACGACTCATTTCCTGTCAGGAAAAGTTCCAAAAAACGGCCCCTACGGTGGAACCACCGTGACGTACGTCAGATTTACTATTTCGTTGCCGATTGGTCATTCGTTGCTGTTCTGGCTGCCATGGGTAAGAGTAGGGTACTGTAACTAATACCCGCTGGCATCTATTCCTTTATTCTTGAGCTCAGCGCGGCCGAACTCCTTTAGTATCTCCGCCCGAAAACGTGTACCGCATTCGCCCCATAATCGCGCCATGCCTATCTCGTCTGCGATACGCTTCACTCCAAGATGGTCCAATATTTCCGCCCGAAAACTATTTCCGCATGCATCCCAAAGCCGCGCTGCTCCTACCTTGTCTGCTACACCCTCGTATCCCAGCCTTCTTATCATCCCTTCGCTGACATCCATGTAAGTTATACAATTTGTAATCATATATAGTCTATCATGGTCCCATATTGTGATTAAATATGGCAAAATATACCAGTTGGCTATACTATGCGTGGTCGCATGCAAGATGGCCTCTGTAACCCATTAACGGATCCTGTACAACTGTATAGTATGCTCAGAAGAGTAACCGGCAATGCCGACAAAGTCGGAGACAGAGACAACACGTTGGATAATACCAAGAATGTAGTCTACGTCCTGATTATACTGGCAGCCATACTATGGCTTGTCGGACCACTACTTGGTGTTGACTTGGACGACAAGACATCAACTGCAATGGATGTAGCTGCCCATGCTACCCATCCGGACGGCTGGACTCGCGCACAGCTCGTATCGGTCCGTGACTCATACGGCCCCGGCTCGCCTACCGCAGACCCCGCCGAATATGACCGCCTTCAGGCAATGATTAATCATTATGATACCTCTAATGTCGACAGCAATAACAGCAACGCCGGTGGTAACCGCATAGTTGACGAAATCCGAATGGTAAACGACAAAGTGAAAGAATCTGCAATATATGTAATTGACATATTCAAAATTGTCGTTACCATCTCGGCAATAGCATCCGTCGGCGTACTGCGCATAAGCCTACCTAGACAGCATTAATTACCTCCTTCTTTTTTTATATCAAGTTACCATGGTGTCATACCATGCAAAATGTACGGCAAACACTAGAATGCGACATTAAATCATCAGATCCATATTGTGAAGATTGCATCGATATATGAGCAAACACCGGCCGTCCCAGAGTCTAATTACAACAATACTGGTATAACATGGCGTGGGAGGGAGCCATGTCAACAGCATGCATGTCAATCGTCTGCGGCACGCTTCAGACGGTCTATCTCTGCACCATACTCGCGCCGTATCTCCTCTAGATCATTCTTATGCATCGCAGTAAGTTGATGCATCATGCTCGTCAAAGGTCCCAACACATCCTCAGATATTCCATCCGTACCAGAGTGCTTCTTTAGCGCATCCAGCAAATCCATAGCCGGCGATTCCCGCTGTTTCTTTAGCTCGAATATCTCCTGTCTCATACTATCTCTCTCACGCCTCATATCATCAACCTTGCGCGTAAGACGCTCCAGTTTCTCATCCTTCTCACTTTCAAGCTTCTGTATGTTGGATGACATTGTACGGTTGGACTGCCGCAGCCGCTCAGAGTCCTCTATCGTAAGGTCAGGCACGACCTTGATGTACTCTGTGGCCAGCTCCATCAAATTTGTCTTAAAGTAGTTCTGGTCCAGTGATACCAGCCCCTGGTGTCCCATCATGTACTCCTTTTTTATCAATGATGCCAATGAATCTCCAGATGCAGTCTCCTTGCATGTCTTGTTCCAGAATCGACGAAAGCCGTTCATTGCAGGTACCTCGAATCTCTTGGATTCCTTGGCTCCTCGCAGTCCTGCTTTTGTGGCCATCCTGGCAACCCTGTCCCGGAGTATCTTTACGGACGCGTTCTTGTGGGCGCCGTTCTGTACCAAGAATATGGGATCCTTTGGACGCGGCAGATGACACCTCTGCTTGACCCATGTGCGGCCATATACCTGCAGGGCATCAAACGCCTCCGGTGTAATAAATGCCAGATAGCTCTCGGGCGACCCCCTGTATACGCGCAGTACTGCACATGCCACGCTGCTGTCATCTTTTCCCGGATCCAGTACAAGGCTGCCGTCGGCCATGCGATATACTGCCGTTAGGTCCTCCCATATCAGATCAAGACCGCCGGCACGCATGCCCGAGCTTGCCAGTACAAGTACCAGGGCCCTGTCCAGTGGACCGTGTGCATGCTTTAGCATCAAGGCTATCTCTTGTCTAGTCCAGCCTCTGGAATCTGCCATATTGTCCCGTTCAGGATATGTAGCATAGATTCGCTTCCATGGTATCGCGATATCGTTCATGTCGAATAGTTTCTTGATGGGCTTGAAGTAGTTCCCAACCGTATCCGGATTGAGATACTCTTTGTCTTCGATGTCAAGTT
>VXON01000062.1 GCA_009840065.1 Cenarchaeum sp. SB0662_bin_33
TCTTCAGAGCATTTAGCCTTTCCATACCTAACTTCCCATTGCAGAGCTGTTACTTTTATTTAAAGTCCTGTGGTTATGTGGTATTTTTGGGCGTCCTGTAACTATATTCCTTGCATTGGCACTTCTTTTTACCCGACTTGCCCGGGTACAATCTATTGGTGACAAATTTTCATTTTGGATACTCCTCCCTGGGCTGACCAATCATATCCTCTATATTGTAGTTGGATTTTGTCTTGGCTACAATCATGTACTCTACTGTAGCAATATGCTTGCAACTACGACCATTTCATATGGTATGATATGATATGGACATTCGCATATGGGCCTGCTGCAGTTGGGATATACTCTGTACCACAAATTTTTCTTGCTCTAGGATGCCACATTCTACGGTCTGTTGGGTAATGCCCGGATTTGATCATATTTTTGGTATATACAAAGCACTCTTTCCCTTGTGGGGTTTTCTTTTTACCCATATAATCTAAACGTTTTTACGATCTCTGTTAACCATCACCCAACTTTGTGGTGGGAAACCCAAAACCTCATCTTTATATAAGATATTAAATGATATGTTACAATGTGCTCAATAGCAGCAGTGTCTGCGGCGGGCTCAAAGGCCCCGGCAGGCAGTGCGGCGGCCTCCGCCGTATGTAGTTTGTTGGAAAATATGACTTATAGGGGATATGACTCCATCGGTATGGCTGCCTCAGATGGTATTATTACAAAGACGTACAAGACCCTTGGGACAGACTTTGAAAAAATACGCGTGGCAGACGGCATGCGAGTGGCATCCGCCATAGGCCAGACCAGGTGGGCCACGCACGGCTCAAACACGCTTGTGAATGCAAATCCCCAGGTTTCACTTGATGAAAATGATATGCCGGCAGTATCCGCAGTCATGAACGGTATAATCTCAAATTATGATGACATAAGACAGGACTTGCAGTCATCCTTTGAGTTTGCCAGCGAGAATGACACCGAGGCGGCAGCCCATGCGGCAAACCTCTCAAACTTTGACATGCAAAAAACTACCCGCCTGCTAAGTGGACGATACACATGCATTGCCATGTCTCGGGGCGGGCGCATTGGATTCATTCGTGGCGGACCATCACTGATTACTGGAGTGTATCATGATGAAAACGGGGTTGGTATGCGTTGCCTTGCAAGCGACATACATGCAATGGCGGCCATTGGCATTACTAGGATTGCCGTAATACCTGCAGGCTCATTTGGGTATGCATCCGCTTCAGGTATATCTGTCTTTGACATACAAACGGGCAGGGCACTCCGCCTCTCATATGAAGATATTCCTCTACCAAGGACAACACAAAAACCACCAGGTGGTATTACAGAGGCCGAACTAGGTGAAGCCGCAAACATTGCGTCTGTGGGGGCGGCAGGATTAGCAGATTCCACCACATATGCCATCAAAAAGGCTGCATCCATAATCAAAAGTGCGCAGTCGCAACGCGTCGTGTTTTGTGGGAGTGGCAGCAGTTTTCATATGGCAAGCCTGGGGGCATGCCTCCTGTCTGGGTCATCAGCCAAGCCTGCATGCGAACTGATTTGTGAGGATGTTGACGTTGCGGGGGATGGCCTGAATGATGTGATGGTGGCAATATCGCAGTCGGGTGAGTCGGGCGACATACTACAGGCAGTTGAGTCTGCACGACATTCCACAAAATCAGTCATCTCAATTACAAACAACCCCTATTCTACACTTGCCTCCATGTCGGATGTTACACTTGAGATGGGGTGCGGACCAGAGCAGGGTGTGGCCGCAACAAAGAGTGTTATTTCGACTGCGCTCATACTTCAACGGCTGCTTGATGACTCAGTCATGAGTGCTGTTAGATTCTCAGATGCGGTATCCGAGTCAAGTCTTGACAAGGCGGCTGTCCTTGTGGCAAAGTCCACAGATGTCTACATGCTCGGCTCCGGCATCTATTATGTGCCTGCAATGGAGGGCGCATTAAAGCTCAAGGAGCTAGCCTATCTGCATGCCGAAGCCTGCTTTGCGGGCGAGTTCAAACACGGACCGCTTGCCGTACTTGAATCGAAGAATATTGTTATTATTATAGATCCCAACGGACGGCATGCAGACCTCTCAGATGAGATCAGAGCCAGGGGTGGGCGGACCATACTGCTCTCACGAACAAAAGCATACAAGTCCGATCTTTGGATTAAACTTGAGCCTGTCACAGAGGGTGGCATACACGGCCATGTGTTACAGTGTATACTTGCCGTGCAAGCGATTGCCATAAAGGCTGCTAGAATTGCGGGCATGCCCGTTGATCGTCCAAGACACCTAGCAAAGTGTGTTTCAGTATAAGTCCCACTCTGTATGTGCGGTCCAAGACTAGCTAAATTTGTATGGTGTGCGGCTAGTACATACTCAACCCCCTTCCAATTTTAGGTGTGGGTGGAGATATTATCTTACGTTTGAAAAAGTGGAGGGGTTGAGTATGTACGGCTAATCATTAAGGAACCAACGTTGTTTATGTTTCCGGCGGACAATATCAGATTTACGCACTAATCCCCACATCATACGGTCGCTAAAGTGTTGTAACGCAGGTGGACGGTATCCACCACATCTGTCAGGGGTGCACAAACCGGAGCTCCAAAACCTCGTAGACAGTAAGCATTGGGGGTAGCGGTGCCGGCTAGGATGGGCCGTGACTCTAGTGCAGCCAAGTGCAATTATCTTAACACTAGGATGCAGATATTCGGGAATAGTTATAATGTAAAGTCATAGATGTTATATTATGTAATATGAGATTATTATAATTCCGTATAATTTATATAGTGTAATATATATTACATAAATAAGATGAAAATTACAATGTTTGAAATATTCAACAGAATGCCTAGCCAGTTCTTTGATACGGCCGGTTATGCATATGGAGCACAGTACAATTCCGCCACCCGTTGGTGTGGATACAGTATGGGAGGTCTGTTATGCGTGAATTTGTAAATCTCAGGCCAAATCACCCAAGCGATTGTAATATATCAGTAGATACCATCGTGGATGGGAAGAGTAATGAAAACAGGATGGCAGCAGAGCTTCCCGGCGTAGAGAAGGAGGATGTCGATGTGGTGCTAGAGGATGAAGGTGTAATGATAGATGCTACCCGTGACCAGATCAAATTACACACAATCGTGGCCCTGCCGCAGAATGCAAATCGTGACTCGATCAGGACATCATACAGGAACGGTGTTCTTGAGATGGTATTTAATATAGAGAACAAACTAGGAGGTAAGACAGTGAGGGTAGACTAACCCTCCATTTATCGTGACTGACAAAAAATTTACATTGAGGGTGAAGGAGATGGCCCGGGTTCAGACCGGCCTGGGCAGGGTAGTGATTGATCCCCAGGTTATAGAGTTGGCTAGCTGGGAGACCGGGCAGGTACTAGAGGTATCCAGTGACAAAAAGACTCATGTCAGGCTGTGGCCGGGTTTGGTGGCATACGGATCCGGCATGATAGAGATGGATGGAGAGACCAGACAGAATGCCGGAGCTGGAATTGGAGACAGGGTACAGATACAATCCGCAGAGGCATCCGTGGCCAAGGAGATAGTTGTGTCTCCGGTAGAGGATGTACAGCTGGGTGGATTTGAAGGGTACATGGTACAGAACTACACCAACAGGGTACTTACTGCGGGGGATACAGTAGTGGTACCCACACTGAGCGATCGTATACCACTAGTGGTGGTCTCAACCAAGCCAGCCGGAGCCGTGGTTGTGGCAGAGGGAACACAGTTCGTCCTAGGCGAGCCAGGCATGCAATCGGCGCAGTCCGTATTCTCGTACGATGATCTGGGAGGACTGGATAATGAGATCAAAAAGATTAGAGAGATGGTAGAGCTTCCCCTGAGACATCCCGAATTATTTGAGAAGGTCGGTGTGGAGGCACCAAAAGGTGTATTGTTATACGGACCGCCGGGAACAGGAAAGACACTGCTCGCCAAGGCCGTGGCCGGTGAGACCAGCGCCCACTTTGTTCATGTGAGTGGACCGGAGATAATGGGCAAGTATCACGGCGAGAGCGAGGAGAGAATGCGCCACATATTCAAGGAGGCTTCTGAGAACGCGCCATCCATAATCTTCATAGACGAGATAGATTCGATAGCGCCCAAACGTGATGAGGTGGTCGGAGATGTGGAAAAACGAGTGGTCTCCCAGATGCTGAGCCTGATGGATGGCCTAAAGAGCCGGGGAAAGGTAGTTGTAATTGCTGCAACCAACCGGCCAGATTCGATAGATCCAGCCCTGCGCAGGCCTGGTCGATTCGACAGGGAGATGGAGGTGGGCATACCAGATGAAAAGTCCAGGCTGGATATACTGAGAATACACACTCGAGGTATGCCGCTGGACAAAGATGTTGACTTGGACAAGGTATCCAAAGTCACTCATGGATTCGTGGGTGCGGATCTTGCGGCACTAACCAAGGAGGCCGCCATGGGATCCCTGCGCAGAGTCATACCGGATATGGATTTGGAGCAGCCACGCATATCGCCAGAGATACTCAAGAGCATAAAGGTTGTACAGAATGACTTTTTGCATGCACAAAGGGAGGTTGGGCCTAGCGCCCTACGGGAGGTGGTTGTACAGATACCCGATGTCAGATGGGATGATGTGGGAGGTCTGGATGAACTCAAGGAGGAACTTCGGGAGGCTACTGAATGGCCGCTGAAATATCAGGATGCCTATAGGCGCGTGGGTGCTGAAGCACCCCATGGCATATTATTGTACGGACCTCCTGGTACGGGAAAGACATTGATTGCAAAGGCACTGGCCCGTGAAACAGACTCAAACTTTATCAGCATCAAGGGTCCCGAGTTATTATCAAAGTGGGTAGGTGAGTCGGAGAAGGGAGTCCGCGAAATATTTCGCAAGGCTCGGCAGGCTGCCCCATGCGTAATATTCTTTGATGAGATTGACTCGCTGACTATCAGGAGGGGTTCTGATACTGGCACGCATGTCACCGAGAACGTGGTGTCCCAAATATTATCCGAGATGGATGGACTTGAAGAACTACATGGTGTGATGGTGGTTGGCGCTACCAACCGGGCAGACATGATTGATGAGGCCCTGCTTCGACCCGGTCGCTTTGACAAGGTAATACAGGTTCCAAAACCCAATGTTGCAGGCAGGGAACAGATACTACATATACACACAAAGAACAAGCCACTAGCAGATGGTATCAGCACCAAGAAGCTAGCCGAGATGGCCGATGGGTACAGTGGTGCCGAAATGCGCGCCGTGGCCAATGTGGCAGCCATGAGCGCCCTAAGACGACATGTGCATGATGGAGTCGACGTAGAGAACATATCCATAACTCAGCAGGATTTGGAAGAGGCCATAGAGTCAATACGACACTGATCATATGCGCTTGGTTAGCCCAGCATGCTAATGCATAGTCGTTTGTAGATAGATCGAAAGTGTTTTGTTTTTTGAAGTTGAGTATTTAGTCGAATGCATCCGTAAAAAGTAGGATATGTATTGGCCTGATCAGGCACACATCAAAAATCCATGCGCAGACTTACCCATTGGTATGCGTAGTATAGTGGCGTGCATAAGTTTCTGTAGTTTAATTTTCGCACATAAGGCGATTTTGCTATTATAAAGATCGTTATTATTATGCACATTACCCGGCGCGGCGTG
>VXON01000155.1 GCA_009840065.1 Cenarchaeum sp. SB0662_bin_33
AAATAAAATATTTGTTGGTTTAATTATATTGTGAAAAAAGCTTGGTTCATACTGTCATACAATTAAGTATTCTGTACACGTATTATTAACCACATTTACGAGTTCGATTTTGGTTGATCATATTGTGAAAAAAGCTTGGTTCATACGATTATATTGTGAAAAAAGCTTGGTTCATACTAAAATACGACAACGTCTATTGTAAAAAAATTCTGCAAAAATTAAAACCATCTGCCTGAAACTGTTTTGTTTTTTAAAATTGTGTGCTTAGTCTGGGCAATATAATGTAAAAAGCAGTTTTTTGTTTGGAGGAATAGATATGGCCTGATCAGGCACACATCGAGAGTGTTTTGCTTTTTGATATGCGTAAAAGCGATGACACGTGAAATTAATGGTTTTTATTAATAATGATTGGGTATATTATAGGGTATAGTTTATCCTGCCGGTCAACCTTGGCGCGGTATGCTATCTAATTTAGCGTATCCAAAACTAGCTGCGTTGTTATAATGCCAGCAGACATCATATCCCCCATACTCAAGTTCGGTTAGAGACTTTTCCAACTTTTTAATCTGGCCTCTATACTCCTCGTTGCGTTCCTGTAGTCTCATGATGTGTTGTTCGGGGGGAAGATGTCCGGACTTTTCACAGTTGCATTTTTGGCAGGCCAACACCAGATTCCACAACTCTGTATCTCCAACGTAGTCATACGGTATGACATGATCTACATGTGTGCACCTTCCCTGTAGGAGCTTGCCACTACAGTAAAAACAGGAATTAGTAAATGGTTCTAGGTACTTTTTGAATCTCGCCTGGTCACGCGGACCCATCTCCCTTGCCTCTATCTTTTGTACCAAATGTGGCACGCCAAAATTACGCCTCTCCAAGAACCTTATCCACTCCAATATTACCGACCGGTAGAGTGGCTCATAGTTATGCTGTAACATAGATATCGCATGTGGATTTAATTCAATGCCACCATTGGTGTCTATGACAAAATTTTTTGATTTTTGCTCTCTTGCCCAGTAGTTATACAGTATACGACTGTAGGGTGGTTTACTTCTCTGCCTTCCAAAGTAGGCCTCTGCATCTATTTCAAAGCGGGGTATCACATCATCAAAGCATTTTTTGGTTATTCTAAAGATGCAGTTTTCCACGCGCACTAATTCTTTTTTAATTATTTTGTCGACAGATTGGGGATAAAATGCCTCTTTAAATTCGTCACGAATTATTGTAATAATTTCAGGTGGTTGGTTTATAGGGCCCTGGCGAAGGTGGGACTTGCACTCTTGCATCCAGTAATATCGAAAAAACTCTTTAGCTACTTTTGTGTATTTTACTTTTAATTTTTTTGACTCCAAAGGGGGCGACCCCAATTTCCGGCTGTAATCCAGCAGGAATCGGGCTAGGGCAAACTTGTAGGTATTGTTTTTTACTCCTTTGGTAAGAATGCTCATAAAGGCATTCCGGATATGCTCATGGTTGGATTCAAACTCCATTATTACGTGACTTATTGATTATTACCTTAAAAATATTGATGTTGTTGTATATTACGTAATAAAAAACAACTAAGATTCCAAAAATGCAGTATTTTTTTAGTAGAAAAAGAATTTGTATTTGGTAAGGTTATGTCTATTCTCCAAGAAAATATTATTTTTTATATATATTATATTAATTTGATCAAATATAATTTGAAATTATTATATATGTGTAATTAAAGATATGAATATTTTTTTATTTAGTAATGATTAAAAGTCTGCGTCATACAATAAATAGTCAAAAAGCAGATATTATATAGATCAGACCAAAAAGGTGACACAGTATAGGAACCTTTAGTGTTTGTGATAGTGAGTAGATATGGGTTGATCAAAGCATCACACAGGGTTAAAATAATGATAAAGAATCACCAAAAATGTGGACCTCTCGGACATACGTATGATATACGTATTATTGGATGGTGTGGGAGATCTGCCCCATCCGGATTTGGATGGCATGACACCATTAGAGGCTGCCTCAACACCCAATCTTGATCAGTTATGCAAGAATGGTGCGTTGGGCCAGGTCATATCTGTGGGCCGGGGAATAGCGCCCGAGTCAGATATTGCCGTATTCAATATGCTGGGCTACAAGTTTTCGCACTCGGACTATGTGGGAAGGGGGGTCATAGAGTCCATTGGTGTGGGATTGGACTTTCAGAATGGCCATCTGGCACTACGGGGAAACTTTGCTACGATGGATGACTCTGGAATAATAACCGACCGGCGTGCGGGCCGCACAATAGATAGAGAGGATGCCATATCCATCTCCAAAGAGTTGGAGGAGAAGATACAATTCTCTGATGGTGCCTCGTCAATAATGGTGGCGCCAACCATAGGCCACAGAGTCACAGTTGTGTTGCGCAGTGATAAACAGTTATCGGGTAAAGTAACCAATACCGACCCCGCATACTCAAATATCGGGGGCATGGGAATTGCAAAGGCCGTTGGCGATGGGCTACAGATAGAACGATGCCAGCCCATGATACCCGAAGCCACCCACAGCGCCCTTTTGATAAACGAGTTTACAGAACAGTCCACATGTATAATGAAGAATAGTAGTGTCAATGCACGCCGGCATCAAAGCAGCCAAAAGATACTCAGTTGCATACTGCTTCGGGATGCAGGTAGTAGGTATCCTGTGCTGGTACCCATAGACAAGAAATACTCTATGAGTTTTTCATGTATAGTGGACATGCCCGTGGAGTTGGGAATCGCCAAGGTACTAAAGATGAAGACTTTTGAGGCTGGAGATATAACAGACTATACCAAAAAGGCCCAGGTAGCCGCAGAGGCTATGCAGACACAGAATGCCAACTATGTACACATAAAGGGTCCTGATGAGTATGGTCATGATGGTGATGCAAAGGGCAAGGCCAGAAACATACAGGATATAGACAGAAATTTCTTTGGGCCTCTCCTAGACATAATAGATACAGAAAGGGTTGCAGTTGTGGTGTCCGCAGACCACGCTACGCCATGCATAAACAAGGCACACAGTGATGATCCGGTCCCCCTGCTGGTTTCGGGCATAAACACAAAGGCTGATTCTACCTCCCGTATGACAGAAGCCTATGCACGGCAGGGGCGCATTGGCCTGCTGGAGGGCTCACAGGTTCTAAGTACCGCGATAGATATCATACGAGCTGAAAAGTAGTTATTCTCTTGCTCTGTATCGTATGATGCACCTTGGTCTTTAGTTGCTCCACATCTATCTTGTGATATATGCCCGTGCATGAGGATAGTTTTTGCAGTGCCCTTTTAAATATGGATAGGCATATGACATCCTGGTTTTTCTGATAATGGACAAAGCCCGCCGCCACCAGTATTATTCCCTGCAGCAGGTCTTTCTCGCCCTCAAAACTCTCCTTCCATGCGCCCTCAAAGGCCTCGTGGCTCTCCCAATAACGTTCTGCATTAAAGTATGCAATTCCATCTAGTATGGCTTTTTTTTTGTCAACGGATTCCTGTGTGATGTGATGCGCATCAAGCATGTTAGCAATGGGGCAGATGGTCATCATTGTATTGTCTAGTGTGTTGTCGGGTATTGTAATATCCATCTCTATGTGCATATCAGATACCCGCACATCCCTGATGGTTACATCATTATTAGTTAGACTTCTAGCCTGCTGCAGTATGGAGGCAGCATCATGCCTGTCGTATTTTTCATTGTGCAGATGCACCATATATCGCTCCATCTCACAGTAATGTATAGAATGGCTAAAAATGCCTTTTTGCTGCGGTGTGTTTGGTTTTAATTTTAGACAGCATCAGAGTAATTGAACTCTAAATCTACTGTTATATTCTCCATCATGTAGATTCCATATGGCTAAATTATACTCTGTCGTATGAATAATCATGGTTTATCTAGACTATAACGCCACCACGCCTGTTGATGACAGTGTAATGGATGTAATGATGCCGCTGTTTACAGAAGACTTTGGCAATCCATCAAGTAACCACAAGTCCGGCAGAACGGCTGCTGGCGTGGTTGAAGAGGCGCGCAAAAAAGTAGCAGATGCCGTGGGTATGGGTAAATCTGATGTGATATTCACTTCTGGTGCAACCGAGGCCAACAACTTAGCCCTAACTGGCCTACAAAAAGGACTTGGGCGAACCATCAATATACTAACAGGAGCCACCGAGCACAAGTCTGTTCTCCAAACATGTACCATTCTACAAAATGATGGTTCCGGTTTTGATATAATACCGGTTCGTCAGGATGGCACCATAGATATCAGCTCAATGGAGTCCATGATGGATGATATTGGTAGTGTGGATGTCGTCTCCATAATGGCGGCAAATAGTGAGACAGGTGTGGTCCATCCAATACACAGGGTGGCAGAGATTGCACATAAACACAATGCTCTATTCCACTGTGATGCTACACAGGCGATAGGAAAGATCCCTTTTGATGCATACAAGATTGGTATAGACATGGTGACTCTCAGCAGCCACAAGATATACGGACCCAAAGGGTGTGGGGCGCTGCTAGCCACCAGAGAATCCAGAAGACGCATGACAGCCATTCTGCATGGTGGGGGTCAGGAGAGGGATATGCGCAGCGGCACACTCAACGTTCCGGCGATAGCCGGTTTTGGTGAGGCATGCAGAATTGCCATCACATATGGTCTCAGGGATGCACCACGACAGCGTACCCTCCGGGACGAGTTTGAGCGCCGTGTATGTAATGCCATATACGACACATCAATAAACGGGGCCGGAGCCGAAAGGATTCCCAACACATCCAACATAAGGATACGTGGAGCGCTTGCGGATGCAGTTATAGCCAGGAGTCCATCCATCGAGATATCTACTGGAAGCGCATGCTCATCGAATATAATGGAGCCATCACATGTTTTGATTGCAATGGGTATAGATAGGATGGCTGCGGATGAGTCCATCAGGATATCGGTGGGCCGGAACACAACCATATCCGACATCAAGTCGGTCATTTCAGATATTGTGGGAGCTGTCGAATCCATCAGGACAATGGAGAGTAGGCCGGAGGTGACATAGATGGACATCAACGAGGCTGTGCAGGCACCATCATTCGGGCGCCATGAGTCGTTTCATCCAAGATATGGGTGGCTCAAGAAGGCGCATGACCAAGTATCCAAAAAAACAGATGTGTTCAGGGCAGATGATGCAACCGTCAGGTTTGGTGTGGGAAAAAACATGGTACGTGCCATACGATTCTGGTCGCTGGCATTCAAGATAACCAAGGAAGGGGCAAAGAGTGGTTTGATGATCACTGATTTAGGAGATCTGATATTCAGGGATGGTACGGGTCTTGATCCATATCTGGAGAGACCAGAGACGCTATGGATACTTCACTGGCTGCTGCTCGCCCCACCATGTCGGGTTCCAACATGGTGGCTTATAATAAACCAAATATCTGGAACGGTTGTTGGCACCAGAGACCTCCAGGATACCGTACAGGAGTTGGTAAAGAACAACCCCCAATGGAATTCCCCTAGTCCTGCCTCAGTCAAGAGAGATATTGATGTATTTCTTCACACATATACATCAAAGAGGGACAGGCTAACTATAGAGGAGTATATAGACTGCCCTTTCCGGAACATGAACCTTA
>VXON01000068.1 GCA_009840065.1 Cenarchaeum sp. SB0662_bin_33
TTACATTATACTGCCCCAACCAAGTAGGCAACTTCAAAAAGCAAAACACTTTCGATTATACAACCTTCTCTTTTTGAATCTAATGTCCCTAGATCAGGAACACGTGAACACCATGTCCCCTACTTTCCAATGTATTCCATGTCCCTGTAACTTACCAGAAGCTGACTCTCATTATTTTTAAATACAAATACGACAAATATTGCGCAAGAAAATGAAGAACGAAGCAATACGAAAATCAACTAGTATTACACTTATGGCGATCATGGTCGCAGGCGGACTTGTATTTGCTATTTTTGGTGTCTCATCTGCCGCATATGTAGACAATGTATTGTATGTATATGCCGAAAGCGAGGTGGTTGGAGAGGTCGTAGTACTTAATACAAAAGGATCGTCTGTACCCGGTTGCGAAACCACCAATGACTGCTTTGTGCCTCCTGTAGTCACCATAAATATCAATGAGAAGATAGTCTGGAAGAATGTCGATACTGCAGCCCACACTGTCACCAGTGGTGTATTATCTGATGGCGGCCCGGATGGTGTATTTGATAGTGGTCTGTTTGTTCCAGGTGTCGAATTCTCTCACACATTTGACACGCCGGGCGAATATCCATACTTCTGTATTGTCCACCCGTGGATGGCGGGTCTGATAGTCGTCCAAGAGACTGTAGATGATGCTACATCAGGCCAACCATACGTTGACATAGAGAACGACTTTTTCATGGATGTTGGAGAGGCCGTAGTACTTAATACAAAAGGATCGTCTGTACCCGGTTGCGAAACCACCAATGACTGCTTTGTGCCTCCTGTAGTCACCATAAATATCAATGAGAAGATAGTCTGGAAGAATGTCGATACTGCAGCCCACACTGTCACCAGTGGTGTATTATCTGATGGCGGCCCGGATGGTGTATTTGATAGTGGTCTGTTTGTTCCAGGTGTCGAATTCTCTCACACATTTGACACGCCGGGCGAATATCCATACTTCTGTATTGTCCACCCGTGGATGGCGGGTCTGATAGTCGTCCAAGAGACTGTAGATGATGCTACATCAGGCCAACCATATGTCAACATAGAGAACAACTTTTTCATGGAATTTCCTAAAGAGTGGTCTGTTCAAAATATGTATGGTGCAGATCAGCCAACTGTGGCGGCGGCAGGTTCTAGCATTGCTGTGGTACCTCCAAATATCGCAGTATACGTTGAGGAGGCCGGTAATCATACACTAAACACTGTTCGTGAAAGTAGATTGGCAGATTTAAAGACACTAGATAATCTTGAAATTTTAAATCATGAATTGGTAAGTATAAACAATTTTGATGTTTTTGTATTGGATGTCACAGATGTATTTGATTCGGACACTGCCTCTACGAATATTAAATATCGGCAAGCAACCATAGTGTCCTCTGATAAAATCTACACTTTTCTGTTTAGCGCAACCTTGAGCGACTTTGATTCATATGCACACTATTTTACAGAATCACTAGAATCGTTTAGAATAATTATGCGTGAGAGTTACGAGTCATCCCCTCAGCGTACCATACAGGAGACTGTTCTACGACTGGAATTTTACGATTCCAAGAGTAACCACTACGTATGGACCCTACCCATATCTGCGTATGAGGATGCTGTGTTTGAAAGTCGTCTAAAATCCACATCAATGGTACTGAATCCACTACGACTTAGTATGGATGATGGGGAGACTATATCTACTATCGGACTAGATGGCTTCGTTCGGGGTAGTTTCAGTAACATAATAGATGATGTCTATAACAATTCATATGACAACACTGACTTTATCTGGGAGGTTTGGCATATAGTATCACAGTTGACAGTCTATGATCCGGATGTACATCTGCATAGCGAAGGTAGGTTTGCTACTGAGACATTCTCGCGTGGAGGTGGGGACTGTGAAGATCTGGCCATACTGATAGCAGATATGCTGGCATCCTCAGAGCATACTGTAGACTGGAACATTCAGTATCTGTATATGGATACGGATAATCCCACAGATCCACAGACGGTAAATCACGTGATGCTACATGTGGATGACGGTGTACATAGTTACCTGATAGAGGCCACAGGCAAACCAAGCTGGGATTACTATCCGGATGGTGTACGCGGATGGTTTATCAATGCCCGAGGCTAGAAGGACTGGTTGAGGGCAAGATCTCGACAGCCGCATATATAAAGAATAAACAGAGTGTAGTGGAAATTATACAGATAAGCATACCCCCTGAGTTTTGCGAGTCAATGCCTAGACATTTACTCCCTGATGCGGTATTATGTATTATAGTACATTTATACAAAGTACAGTTGCGCCGTGATGTACATCTTGCAGAGTGGGCGCATCATATGGGACACGTGTCTAGATACGTATACAACCGGGCCGTATCAGAGTACCTGTTTGGTATAGAGGTATTGCTGGGCAAAACATCTGACTCAAAGGCATTATATTCAAACAGTTGACTGTGTGGCGCGCTGAACATACATGGCTGCGTGAGTGCCCCGTGGTATTTGGGCGATGTACCATACAGGATGCCTCGGTTGCGTGTAGGCGAGTTATACAAGACAACTCTGACCGCGTACCCCACCGCCACAAAGACGGCCGCATCATACTGAGTTGTGTAAATCCACCTGTACGGAAATATAGCCACATCATACATATCCCCGGGTTTGGTGTGGTAGAGACCGCCAAGGCCATCCTAGAATCATTGGAGATGCGCTCATTCAAGATAGTTGATGTGACCCGATATGTGAACAAAGACACAAAGCACTCCGACCATATGTTTGAGTTGCATATCGCCGTGCAGGTACCGGTAGAGCCACATCGTGCTACAGGTGTGGTACGAGGCATCAATGTAGGAGGCAAGCACCTGGCAGTTACCGTTGACACAAATGCTGTACACAACACGCGCCATAGAAATATACTGCGGGATATTGATGCATTAAAGCATCTACACGACCGCAAAAAGAAGGGTGGTCGGAAGTGGCGTATAATACACGACCAAATGTAACAGCTCACCGTTGTGAAGCTGGCAGCATATACAACACAAATGCAAGGATATCCGCAATTAGATATACGGTTGTATTGACCTGGCCTGCAATAGTTTGCACATTATGCAGTAGTAAGAACTGGAATCATGGAGTCTTGTGGTAGTGGAACCGTATCTATCTTGCCATCAAGGTAATCCTTCATGAAGGTGTACGGGTTTATGCCGCGTACACGGCAGGTTGCATATATGCTCGACAGTATCTCGGCGGTCTTTATGCCGCGCCTTGAGCGGTTTCCGTAGCAAACCTTTCTCATTAAGGCAAACGTCCGTAGGGCGCGCTCACTTGTGTTGTTGTGGTACGGTATATCATCATGTTTTAGAAACGTTAGCAGCTGTCCACCCTCACACCTTAAACGCTTGGCGTATCGTATACAGTCCAAATCTGTGTATTGTGCATTTGCAAGAGTCGATATCCGGCTCTGTAGGTGACGTATGTATAATTCGGGTATGGGTGTTTTCTGGTGTTCATCTCGCAGTTTTATCGCATCTTTTAGTATGGAATAAAGTTCGGTGAATAGTTGCTTGTACTCTGGACTGTTGTTCTTCTCCAGTGTCCGGTACATGTCACGGAAATAGTGAAGAATACACCTCTGTTTTTCTAGGCCTACATCATTCCACGAGGAGTGTGAATCGTCTACAATTATCCCATCAAACCCCTCCAGTATGGCCTCAGTTACAAGCTTGCTGCAGGATGGAGACAGATGAAACAGTACTATATGCGAGGTGATAAACGCCCAGAGCCACCAGTGTACACCGTTGAGAAACCATCCGGTATCATCACCAAATACTATATCGGTATGCTGTATGGCCTCCATCATATCATTGTATAGCGGCTCGCATCTGTCTGCAACGGCATTGCACATGTCTATAATTACGGATGTATCTATGAATCTGCCAAACAACATGTGTATTATGGTCTGAATTTTTTCAAAAGATATGGCAAGGCACCGCATTGCAAATATCTGAGCCATTATTGTAGTGCCAAAATGCCCATTATACAGTACACCCGGAATGGTTGCAGAGTATTGCCGGTGGCAGTGTTTGCAGTATCGTCGACGTATCTTCCATTGTGTTACGGTCCATCTCCCGTCTAGTACATCCTCGGATTTTCGGGTGTGTATATTTGCAGTATCTGCAAGCTGCTTGCCGCATATGGGACAGAATGCAATATCGGCCACCTGTTGTATTGTATGAAATTGGTGCGAGTCAGAGTTACCTGGTCTGTCTCTTGGCGTGCGCTGGTGTGGATAGTCCTTGTATTTACGGGTGTTATAACTTCGGGATTTTTTGCTGTGATGCCCCCGTGATTTCGTCTGCGTAACTTCCTTCTCCAGCTGTTTTATCCGGTCTTGTAATTGCGCAATCACATCATCCTTCTGTGCAATCATATCACCTTGCTGTGCAATTTCCCTGTCCTGCACATCGAATTTTTTACTAAAAAACTCCACAATCTTATTGACATCCTGATTTGACCAGTCTACATCTGTGAGTTCAAATCCGCAAATCATCATTTTGTAATTTTAATTTTAGTATATAACCAAACTTCACAACAACGAGATGTTACCAAATAAGATGATTTCGAAGTAGCAGAATTTTTTGTATATGTGTTTATAGAGTGGGACTTACATGACTGAATAAACAATGAAAATGTGCGTCCTTGGCAGTCCAATGCAGTGGAAGTATGGTTCGCTATAGCATGTAATTCCCACATCATCTACATCAGCAATGGATTGAGAGTTTTTAGATGTCATGGTATCGTAACTCTGTCTACGCTGTTCCGAGACAGATCATTTTCGCTTACGCTTAGCCTGCCTCTCTCTTCGAATCGCGTCCAGTTGAAACTGTATTGTTTCCAACTCATTACGCTTTGCAATTATCTTCTCATTAACACCAAGTCGCTCATTTTCAAGTTCAACCAACTCGTTTGAACACACCTCAAACAAGTCAAGAACGCGATTCCATTCCTTCTCTAAGTCATCGGTCATCATGGAATAGTGGATCGTATGTCTCTATTATATCACAGATGTCTCGGAGGTGTTTTGTGATGATTGGATCCTCGATCTTGTCAGCTAGAGCCCGACCCTTTGCAATAACACTACTTGCCTCAGCCATAGCATATCTACCCGAATGTTACCTTTAAAGATTATCTATAGTTGATATGCACGATCCGGGCCATGCACTGATTTGACCTAAACTTGTATCGTCATGGCATCAAAACCGTCAGCCTCAATGTGCTGGTGATACGTTCCGACGTTGTTGGAGCATCAGATCAGAGTAACTGCGCATGCGACGTCCGGTGCTTAAAGGCTCGAATATGTAAGAAATGGTAACATCTCTCTATCCGGTACTAGTTGTTAATTATGACATTTGGTTATATTATATAGTAAAATTATCAGTACAAATTAATGATTAACGAATTTGAATTTGCAGACATAGATTGGTCAAGCCAAGACATCAATAAAGTTGTAGATTTCTTCACTAAAAAATTCAATATACAAGAA
>VXON01000201.1 GCA_009840065.1 Cenarchaeum sp. SB0662_bin_33
ATCGCCCTATGTGCGAAAATTAAACTACAGAAACTTATGCACGCCGCTATAGTTGCATCTTTTGTGGGTTCCGGTTATCCAAATGGAGGCGGAGGTTTCCCGTCCAAAGTTGAATGATGACTATCTGGCGCGGATCTGGCCAAAGGGTACACACAGTATCCAATAGATTACTTGGGATGGTCCTCAATGGAGCGACTTGTCACATGAGGACAGAATAGGTTAGAGTAGCCCCATCACACAAGTTTGTACGAGAAACCTTAGAGTAGGAGTGATATAAGGGACTACCACCGGGTACCATGAACCTCCCTCCCCATATCACTGCATAGCAATATTACAGTATAGGAAACCGTCACCAAGATCCCCTTACTAGATGCATTTTTTTATACGGCAAAATACTGTTTTTACGAATAGAAGTTGTGCTGACCCAACTATGCCTCATGCAAAATGTATGATCTTTATTACCGCTGCCAGCTGCACGATCTCAGTTATTTGAATAAATCCTCCCCATGTTTTGTAAGGGGTCTGTCTACCAGACATATCTTTAGTCCGACTGACATTTACTTTTACACATATCCCTTATGCCTGATGCGCCCACCATTCCAGTCATTCTATGGACAGGCCGGCCCTTGTGGAATAGTATGATGGTTGGTATGGACTGAACGGCATACTTGGCAGTCATTAGGGGGTTTTTGTCAATATTCAGTCGGGCAAACTGTATGGATGGATACTCACCAGCAACGGTCTGAAATGCAGGGTGCAGGGCCCTACAGGGCCCACACCACTCCGCCCAAAAATCGAGTAGAAGCATACTGTTTGTATGTAGCATATTTTGGAGCGTGCCATCATTGGCATCCACAATTGTGCGCGGAGTGTTAAACATCCTCTCCCGCATCTTTTTAGCCATAATTCTCGCTACCTCAGGGTCAGTATCCATATCAGATGTATTACGTGTGATTTTATAAATCCAATAGAAATCTCAACATTATGCCGTCATGGTTGCAGCTAATCTCCATCTCATGATATGTGGGAGCCTTCACCTCTACTCGGAATTTATGTTTAATCGGGTCCAACGGCTCGCCAAAAGCTCGGGCCTCCATGGTTATATGCCCGGAGTCATCAAAGGCATCTACAACCACATCCCTTATGGCAAAACCGTCTGCAAGTGTCACAAATATGATATCATCCAACCACTGATATAATAGACGATGTACTGCATCATCCCTGATGGTAAAGGAGCGCATAATCTGGTTTTGGACTGTGCTCCTATCCAACATTATATCTACAGTAGACAGGGCAGCATCAGCAAGCGCACCCCGCATGTCAGTGTGGCGAATCTCGACTAGTGCATCAGTGGAGTGATCAAGGAATCTATATGGCATTATACACAGATGTCATATCATACAATATTAAATCCAGTGTTTTACGTAGCTATTAGTATGGGAGTTAGTGACTATACAGTATGGATGGAATGTGGGTGGAGAAGTATCGTCCTACAGAGATCACAGATGTTGTGGGGCAGAGGGGCACCATAAACAGCATACAGGGTCTTTTAGAGAATGTAGCACAGATGCCACATCTGCTCTTCTCTGGATCAGCCGGCACGGGCAAGACTACGACTGCCTTGTGTATAGCACAACACATACTAGGAGAGAACCGCCCCAATTACACTCTAGAATTGAATGCCTCAGATGAGAGGGGCATAGACATGGTACGAGAGAAGGTAAAGCGATTCTCCAGATATGCGGGGATGGGAGAGATACCCTTTAAAATCATAATACTAGATGAGGCCGACGAGATGACATCAGGGGCGCAGACGGCTCTGCGTCGCATAATAGAGGATGCGGCCAAGTATTGCAGGTTTATCATAATAGCCAATAATGTATCAAAGATAATAGATCCAATACAGTCCCGATGCGCCAACTTTAGGTTTACATCCATATCCAAAGAGGAGGTGATGGGCAGACTCCGACAGATAGCCGAGGCCGAGGGCATCCCCATAGATGATGAATCCCTAGAGATGATACACGATTACTCTGGTGGAGATATGAGGTACTCCATAAATCTAATGCAGGCATCTGTCTCAGATTCCAGTATAACTACAGATAGTGTACGGGCCATGGCCGGGCTGGCAAAGGTGACGGATGTTGATCGTATATTACAGATGGCCATAGATGGTAATTTTACAGAGGCGCGCCAAAAGACTGTAGAACTTATAAAAACATATGGAATGTCCGAGTCGGACTTTTTAAAGTATATAACCGCAGCTGCATTCAAACTAGAACGTGTAGACCCATCCAGAGTAGTGCGCATAATAGCCGAATACGACTATCGTATACTGTCTGGTGCTAACGCCGAGATACAGTTATCTGCCATGCTATCAGAGCTGGCATCCAAGTAGTCCATGCGGGGTGTTTTTCACACATATACAACACATTATTGGATATGGTTCCCGGGCTTAGATGGAGACTGGAAAATCCCTCGTCATTGCAGGTGTAACCAAGCCCTATATTATAATACCAAACTCGCTAGAGACATAATCGCGTACAGTGTCCCTGACTTGCTTGATATCCGGACCAAATATGTAAAATTTGTCGATTGGTGAATGGGTAGATATTATGGGGGAGGACTCGTTCAGGTGTCTTGGCACACCGTCGCGTATCACAAGTATTTGGTCTTCGTTGTGGTGCACGGGTATGTGGGATGTATGTACCACTATATTGTGCTCGTCCATGTGCAATGTCTGGGCAATCTCAGATGCAACCTTCTGTTGTGCGGCATGATTCATCTTTGCCATCTTAAGGCGGGCTCTTGGGTCTGGTATGTCTCTACCGGGATAGATTTCACAGACCCGCTTGAGTAGATCACGGCGCCGCAGACGGGTCATTATATCCGATGCCACTCCCTCCGATGACAGTATGCTGTTGCTCAATGATTGATCATCCAGTTTCATATAATTATCCAGGAAATTTGGTGAATCGACCAGTAATTCGTCGGGGCCTATGACACCACCTACTGCACACAGCATAGAGTCTATACACATTCTGTTGGCTATCACTATGGCGTGATGCTGATATACCTGTGCATGCATCAGATAGCGGTTCAGTCTGTACTGCTCAACCGCCCCCCAGCCTTTGATGTTTACTGCCACCCATCTCTCACCGGTATCTTTGGTGGTGGTCATCGTATGTATTAATTGATCGAGATCAAAATTGCCATACACAACGCCCAGATGATACGAGTCCCGGCGCAGATAGTCCATGCGATCCACATCCAGTGGGCCAGACACCACATCGGAGGCCAGCATGCTCTCCTGGGATGTCCAGCCGGGGACGGGCTTATGATTAAGAATGCCTGCCACCTGGGGCGCCAACTCTCCTAGTATACATGACATCTCCTCATCATCCCTTATTATCATCTGGGAGATCTCCTCATGGCTTATTGGTCGATCATTTATACCAGACAGAACAGGCTCAAAGATATGGGAGAACGGGCCATGGCCTATATCATGTAATAATGCAGCCAGACGAACGATTTTGGTCATCTCATCGTTGAATCCGAGGCGCTTTGCCACCCTGCCTGCCAAATGACACACTCCCAGCGAGTGCTCAAATCTTGTATGGCATGCGGATGGATATACAGTGTCGGCCTGTGCCAGTTGTTTGATCCTGTGCAGGCGTCGAAATATAGGCGAATCAATTACACGAATCTCAAGCTTGCTCAAATCTATAAAGCCATACAGTGGATCATGCACAGACTTGTAGGTCAATCTAAACGTGCACCAGGTTCAGTCTCTGTAGCATCTCTATACCCATCTGTGTATCCCCCCTATACAACCCCCAATCAGACTCTCCAGCATCAAGTACGGCCTCATCATAAGACCTGTCGACCATCAGATATAGTATCTTTGATGCATATGAGAGGGCGGCCACATCAAAATTACACGTCTCCCTACAGACATTCATGAACGACCCTATCATCATGTATTCAGGTCTGTTTTTAAGATCATTAGATATGTCAACTCCGTCATCATTCAAGGAATAATCATATGATTCATAGTAGATGCCAGGTGTCATGTTCTCAGATACAAAGGATGTAGAAACCAATCGCTCCAATATGCGGCCTAGCTCCTCGCTGAAAGGCCCATAGTATTGCAGTTTATATGGCGGCATCTCCAGCGTGGGGATTTTGCAGCCGGCTATATATGCCAATTTTTGTAGTGCAATCCGCCCTATGTGAGCATCTCCCTTACAGTACAGCAATAACAGAATAGAGTCAAAGGCATCCATATTTTGTATAATGGTGGTGTTGCTATTTACGTCGTTCCCAAGGGGCGCGCAGAGCAACTACCACATCAGCAGTTCAAAAGGCATAACTGCGGATGTATTCCTGTTTTATCATACATGGTTTGGATTAAAGTGCACCATATTATTCATATTTATTAAATGTTATATATGATCATAGATATTAAAATTAAATAATGTATCAGTTACATGCTGACTTCATTTATTATGCGCAAGGCATGAGCAAATACAGCATCCCATGCCTCCCAAGTGAGTCGGCCGGTCTGAGTATTCTGTCTAGATGGATGATACGATGTTAGCACACGTATGTCTGTACTGTCATATTCATACAGTATATTGTGACCAAATTTGGTAGGTTTTACTCTTAAAGCCTGACAGGCAGCCCTGTATCCAATCTGGCCCAAACACAGAATCAATCTCACATTGGACAGTATGGCCATCTCATGCTTCAGAAACGGAAGACAGTTACGCAGTTCTGCGGTGGTGGGCTTGTTCTGCGGTGGTGCGCAGCGCGCCGCGGCGGTAACGTAGACGTTGCGTAAGAGCAGTCCATCGGATTTATTAGTGCTGGTTGTGATCGATGCAAATTTATATTCATACATGATGCGGGTCAGCCAGTTCGCAGACGAGTCTCCGGTAAACATTCTGCCTGTACGATTCCCTCCATGAGCCGCGGGAGCCAATCCCACTATCAACAGTTTTGCATGTATATCACCAAAACCCGGCAGCGGCCTGCCATGATAAGATTCGTTTATGAACCGCCTTGTACGAGTGGCAGCAACCTCACGTATGTATTGTGCAAGACGTGGACATTTCATACAGTCTAAAATCTCCTGATGCAATGATGCCATCTCTTTTTCAGGTTCATTCATGTTTCGTCAGGGTCCTGGTGCGTCAGGCCAAACGGTACTTGTGTGGCGCAGTTCACCACAGCAGCACACCGCATAATCCTGATGGGCCAGCTCACCATTAAGAAGAATTCTAAGATACCATGGACCCGGCATGTTGCAGCGCTCACATATCGTGGACGAGTCCCGGCTGGCGGTGAATCCACCAGTGCCATCATCTTCCGTACTCCAGCCCAATGATTTCCAATCATCTTTGCTAAACATGTAAAATTGCTACTACATATCACAGATAAAAGGTTATCCTGCACGGGGGTTGGTGCGTAATTCTCCACTAGTGGTTATGCAGAAACCCCCCTTTGATGGCAGATTCCCTAAATGACTTTTG
>VXON01000061.1 GCA_009840065.1 Cenarchaeum sp. SB0662_bin_33
AAAACTTGGCAGGACTGGTCCTGATGAATAGTGGAGAATTACGCACCAACCCCCCAATCAGCGCAATACCCAATACCAATAGTTCATCCTCAAACATGGTGGGTATCCAAAAACCTGCCGACCTTTTGCGGAGTCTAGAGTGTAAAACTCTGGTAGATGCAATGATCCCACAACTATGACTCCTTTGTTACTATGGGCGGAATCTGGTGGCCCATACATACAAGATACAACTCACTGCTAGGTTTGCGACTGGCCTTTGGTTTTGTCGTCTTGACCCGTACAAACTTTTTTGCCATATATCGACGGAATTCCTCAGAATATTCCCCATCAAATACCTTGAATACGGCGTTGCCCTTAGAGACCAAGACTGCATCCATTATTCTGGCACAGGAGTAGTTCAGGGATATCTGGCGGGCATGATCAACTGACCAATTGCCGGTTACGGAGGGCGACATGTCGCATACTATGGCATTTATCTTGCGACCAAAGTACTCCATTATGTCATCTATAACAAAGTCATCGTTAATGTCTGCCTGTAGTATGTAGGCTCCCATGACATCCTCTACAAACAAGGCATCCACCCCCATTACGCGACCCCTGCTTCCTGCCAACTTTACGGCCATCTGCGTCCATCCGCCGGGCGCGCATCCTAAATCCAGTACATAAAAGCCAGGACCAATAATGCGGTATGACTTGTTGAGCTCTTTTAGCTTGTATGCTGCCCTGCTGCGGTACCCCTGCTCCCTAGCCAGTCTGCGATAGTGGTCTCTTCTGGCATCTAAAAGCTTCATTTGGAACGACTTCGTTTGAGGTCCACTAGAACCCAGTCTTCGATGTATGGGCAGGTCGTGGGGCTTATCTCCCCATCTATAGAGCATCGCTGCTCAACGGCACATGTCAAACATGGGGCCCCATTAAGAGAGTCCGTACTTACGGGAGTCTTTTTGAGTATTAGCTTGTATGTCCATCTCTCATTTTCAAGAATCTTTACCCTGCTAACCGTGCCCATGCGTTCCAGCTTAAGTGAGAGACGGGCCCCGTTTCGGGCGCTGAGTTTCAGTTTTTTGTATAAATCTGTCTGTAGCATTCCATCAGTTTCACATTCAATTAGCAGCTCGCACACCCTGTGGGTGAGTTTATCCATGTCGACTCTTTCTATCTGAAAATTTTTAATCTCATCGGGTGTTAGTGTCTTGGCCAGCTCATCTTCAAGTGTATTTTGTGGTTTTGTAGCTGGTTCGACATCGGTCTTTTTTGGACTGGTCTTTTTTGTTTTTGATCCTTTTGATGCCACTGATTTTTTTGTAGTTGTCTCCTTTGTTGTACTAGCCTTTTCTGTCTTTGATTTTGAGTCTGTAGGTTTGGATTTTTTAGTGACGGGCTTTTTTGATTTTTTTGCAGCAGAGGATTTTGTGGAGGATGCTGAATCCGCATCAGTGGTACGTGCTGTCTTTGTACCCGCACCCGCTACTGTCTTATCTGTCACTGCATTAGTACTTGTTGATTTTTGTGTCTTTTTTATCTTTAATTGGGTATAATTACCGTCTACACGTGTTATTTTTGGATTTGGCTCTTTAATAGTGAGCATATCAAACCCGTTTTTTAATAGAGTACTATCATTACTAGTACCCGACAAACTATATTCGGAGACTGTTACTGACATGTTATTATCATTCATTACTACACACAAAGACATTATCTAATATAAAACACGGCACTGCTTATAAGTTGGTTACCATGATCATTAACCATAGTGGTAATGGTATAGCTGCCGGGTTCGACACTAGTTGAAAAGCCATCTAGTACTAGATGTTGGGGGCCATCGGGGATGCACTGGAATTGCCCAAACTCCTCGGTAACTGCATCCCCCACCAAGTTGTATATTAGAACTGTTACATCCCCACAGTCAAAGGTGCCATCCTGTATGTGCAGCTGAAACTCAACAATTCCGCCTTTGAGATACTCTTCCTGCAGTCCCATTATAATGATGGATGATGTCTGGCTATGTGATGCAGCAGGCCACATGTTGAGTTCCCGATCCAGACTGTCTAGGGCACTAGTCAGGACTGCAGAACTAAACACTACTGTAAATACCACCGGAATGACAAAGACCACATATGCTACTCCGCGCGCCATAACACACCAACATCATAAAGTAATATATCGGTTTTCAAGCACATGTAAAATAAACCACACTAATAGTGACTAGTTTATTATTACGCACACTTGGATTTTTATAACCACAACAGTTGGTCAGAATATGCGGATAACAGTTGGTCACACTCCTGATGCAGATGATGCCTTTATGTTTTATGGCATGCTATCCGAATTAATTCCCTCCTCTGAATTTGACATTGTAGAGGTCATAGATGACATAGAGACACTGAATCAGCGCGCAAAAAAAGGCGACTTGGATGTCACAGCGGTGTCTGTACATGCCTGCGCTAGTACTCCGGACTATACGATATTGAGAAGCGGGGGAAGCTTTGGTCTGGGGTACGGGCCAATAGTGGTGGCACAGAATAATTTTGATGTGCGCTATATCTCAGACTCCAAGATAGCCATACCCGGAAGAATGACATCTGCATATTTACTACTCCAGCTAATGATTGGCCGGTTTGACTATGTCGAGATGGACTTTACAAAGATACCCTCTGCCGTGGCAGATGGCATAGTGGATGCTGGACTAGTAATACATGAGGGGCAAGTGACATATGCGCAACACGGCATAGCCAAGATACTAGACACGGGGGAGTGGTGGGATAAGGAGACCGGCGGCCTTCCGGTACCATTGGGAATCAATGTAATAAAGACATCATTAGGTCATGACGTAATACACAGATTTGATAGTTACCTTCAGAACTCTATAAAGTACGGTCTGGCCAACTCGCAAGAGGCGGTCAAGTTTGCAATGAAGTATGGAAGAGGCAATGACAGCAAACTTATAGAAAAATTTGTAAAGATGTACGTCAACCCCGTAACCGTAGACATGGGTGAGGCTGGTGAGAAAGCCATACGGAGAATGTTTCATATGGCGCAGGATGCAGACCTGGTCCCAGAATTTGAGTTGAGGGTGGCACCACGTCTCTAAAGTTCTGCGTCTTGGTTAATATGTAAATTTGGACATACGCGCCCTGCAACTCATTCTAGATGGCCGCATCTGTACAACACATTTGATGTGCCTAGTCGTGTTATGCCTATCTCTCCAGACAAAAGACCACTTTTACACATTGATGTCATAACTGCCTAATTAAGTACCAAGTTATTTTACAACAATTTAATTATTATTGATCAGAAACTCATCTTATCTGAATGTAACCATTTCAGACAAAAGATATTTTTAGCGATATTCTTACCCATATTTTATGGACAAGTACTGGGTAGGTGCAGAGTATATGGTGTCCGGAGATGGCCACCGCATAGTTCTGGAATCCTTGAAAAATTACATGATCAAGCTTGAGGATATTCAGAGTCTGCGTGCCGGGGCTGGTGGTATGTTTGAGGGGCTGGTGCGGCAGGAGGCTGCAAAAAGGATACCACAGGTAAATGTGGTATTGGATAGGGTGCAGAGTTTCCTGATTGGCTCTACAACGGCACAGTCATTGATAGATGACATACCTATTATTAACAGCGCCCTTGACTCTTATAGGTCTGATCTGATACAGACTAGGTCCGATACAAATGACGCGCATACCAAATCCATGATTGACAGTATAGATGGAGCAAAACAGGCCATAAATAAATTTGAATAAATATTTCAGTTGTTGGACCTCGACATATACCAGGCTAAATATGGCAGTAATTTTTTACATAATTTTTGGCGTTCTTTAGGTTCAGCAGAGCGGACAGCAATAATCTTTTTTTCAAGATATTCCTTGGTGTCGGCCGTGCGCAGCTCATTCCCTATGCGGGACAGCACGTCTAGAAATTCCTCTACACTTACATGATCAGAATCTGTGTAAATCCGTTCAGCGTCCTCGGTCAGTGTCATAACCCTATCTTGTACTGCACGTTTTTAATTCTATATGACATATTAAAGGAGAGGATTCCCCCTGTAGAGACGAAAAATATTTCAAACTGTACAAACTTTGCCCAAAAGTAACAATGTGCCGTATCTGATTAGTTGGGTGCAATATCTATACCCCGTGACGAAAGTTCGTGTTAACGTACTACACAGAGTCATTCCCCGCGACGATATTTCGATCTATAATATTTTAAAATAAGCATTTTTGCCCAGACAGGCATCTGAAAATAGATGGTGCGCAGAATCCCCCACCCCTTGTGGCGCTGATCACTGTCGTAATGCGCCTAAATACTTCTATACAGGTAGTTGCAGATATTTAGTGAAGGTAACTGATATTCTAACCACTTGTCTACATCATCGTACATATTGATGTAGGGTCCAGATAGCACATTCATCTTCAACTGGCGCCACAATTCTTCAATGGCGTTCAGGTCAGGGCAGCCGGGGAGAAGGAATTTCAGTATCACCTGATCTCCCAACTCTTCTACGGCTACCTTGATGTCTTTTGCACGGTGCTGCGGCGCTCTATCCAGTATCATGAATACCTTGCCAAATTTCTTGCATGTATTTCTTAGGAACTTTTCGAATTCTGTCTTGGTAAAGATATCATACCTCTCAAAATAACCATCATCATCCAGGATACAAAGACTATGGTCTTTTGATGGTTTACAGTGTAGGTGTAGACGGCCCGTTTATGTTTGAGTGTACACCTTTCGTGCACGGGTATCTGCAATTACTATGGTATACATATAGTGTAGCCCTCACGTTTTGCCATTTCAATAGATTTTTTAATATTTTTCTGGAACTTTTTAATACGTCTCTTGCTGGCCCTTTTGACATGCATGCGCACAGGAACCTTCATCGTATACCCCCAACTCTTCATTATTCTTCGAATGTATGAAATGCTGAAGCTGACATTGGTTAACTTGAATATGTGGTCTTGCATCTCTTCTGCCGTCCAATATTGGGCTTTCCGTCTTATTTTTTTTCATAATTTAACGGTCTATCTTAGGCGGCCTGCCGCTTCTGGACCGGTTTTTGAGTCCAGCCATACATTTTTTGATAACGTTTGTACCATTTGATGCCCCAGCTTCTGAACATGCATAATTCGGCTGATGCCTCAGCAACATTCTTTCCCCTTTTGCAAGTTGTAAATGCCTGAAAACATCGGTATCTTTTTCCCTCCTCTATCTTTCAACTCTGTTGTTAACATTTGATAATCAGTAAATATTGATCTTTATAGCTGTTTTCATTCAGTAACAAAGATCGGAAAATGTTCACGAACTTTTGTCCTGCGGCATACACTAAATATATGTATGAACCAAGCTTTTTTCACAATATAATCAGCCAAAATTGAAGTCGTAAATGTGGTTAATGATACGTGCGCAGAATACCTAATTGTGTAACAAACTTCCTATTGTAATATTCCTAATTATCGGAGGCCGGAGCCGGACAGATAACCCTGCACAACTCATCCCAGACGTTGAGTTTGCGTAGTTTCCATGTTTCA
>VXON01000023.1 GCA_009840065.1 Cenarchaeum sp. SB0662_bin_33
CTCACTGACGTACCATGTCTTCATACTACATCCGACCCCATATGGGACTTGGTGGCAGAACCCCAGCTGAGGCCGCTAACATACAGATACAAGGCCTAGGCAAGTGACCTACTCTGACACAACAGGCCGCAATAGTATGTAGATTCCCATATTTGGTCCATTATGACTGTATTTCATCCAACACACACCCAAAAACATCACATATCTGCAGGACTTTTATGAATTCATCTTGGCCTCCACAATGGGGTACTTTAGGGAGAATTTAGACCATCACTCAACTTTGTAGAGGGCACCCGACTTTGTATCGGGTTATTGGTTCATATGTATTACAGTCAGGCAGGGGCCTGACACTTTACAATCACATACTCGATAACATTTTTCATGGAGGCCCGTCTCATGTCGCGTATGGAATGATATAGTATCGACTCTACATAATTGGGGTATGTGGATGTGATCCTCTCCCGCAGAACATTCCTGTTGTCTGTATAGTAGTCGGCCATCGGTATATACACCATTGAGCCAACCATCTCCTCATGCAGTATGTGCAGGCCTGCCGATTCAATAGAACCATGTATGGTCGATAGATGGTGATGCTCTGATGTCCATGTAAGCCAGAGCAGTCCCAGCCTGCCTGCGTGGTACCGCCGTCCCGCAACTGGTATGGCCATACACAGCATGCCACCCGGTTTTAATACACGGGCCGCCTCGGATACGAATGCCGAGAGCGGATAAAAGTGCTGAGCCGACTCTAGCGCAAGTACACGATCCACAGAGCCGTTGCTCAGTGGCAGACTAGTTGAGAGTGCATTGATGGCAAAATCCATATCTCCGGCCTCTGCCAGACCCATGCGGTTTACATCTACTCCTATGACACTGATGTTTGGATACGACTGGCACCATATGCGGGCAGGTTCGCCCCGGCCACAGCCAATATCTGCCACAACCCCGGCCGTATCCAGGTCTGCTACCATGCCAAAGTATCTGGCCATATTCTCCTGGGCTAAAAGTGGTTCACTACAATCATTCGTCCATAACCCAAAGTTGAGGCTGGCGCCCCCGGTCGCTGCCACCATGACTCCTGAGAGTGTATTGTAGAGCCGAATTGTGTCGGCCGGACTGCGCCTAAATGTCCATCCAACCACATCTAGCAGGTTCATCATACTGGGGCAGCCCGCTGTGTATGTAGATGTAATGCCTGCGAATCCAAATACACTCCAAGTTTTTCATTATCCATATTTGTCATATTTATACATACAAAATGTCTGTCTGACAACTCCATTCATCAACAGACAACATTGGGATGTACCGATTAATAGCATTTCAATAAAAATATTCCTTCCGCAAGAACGAATGATTCGTGCCTGTGGCATCATTGCATCTGAGTTATATGTTCCGCTTGGCGTTTCATGGACATGTGCTGCATGACTACATCTAAACTTCCACAGTTTACGACTGCTTCTGTCTATGTGACCACATATGGCACATCTGAGTGGTGCGATTTGGGCATACTGCCGGCCATTCGTAGTTGCCAGCCTAGGTTACATGGGCGTTTTTAGGAAAAATCCTTCGTCTCTGTAGTGGAGACATATCTTGGCAGTTGCAAAATTCATTTGTAAACCATTAAATAGAATTTCGCTTGAATCGTGAATAGAGAATGCGATACATTGTGGGTACTTTTGTTGTAATGACTGTGATGTTTACAGTAAATGTAGTGTTTGCTGCCACCGCCGAGCCAGGTGAGTATCTTGATCGTCGTGTTGAGATATGGAATCTGTTCTTTAGGATGATGGTGGTTGCAATTACAATAGGAGCAGTTGTGTCTGGTACAATAATATGGCTGATATGGAGATTCAGAGAATCTCATCCAAACGCAAAGCCAACCAAATATGAGGGGACTGATTGGTAACATGTCTGACGAACATTCTAGCTGGCCTGAGTGGGTATACATTGGAGTGGTGGTGGCCTTACTCTGCTGGGTGGGTGCTGAAGCTTGGAATGTCGAGCGACTGGTGGAGCATGTTCCCGAGGATGCTGAGATAATCAAGGTGGTCGGCCAGCAATGGTTCTGGACATTTGAGCATGAGGATGGCACAAAGGAGGTGGGCGAACTACACTTGGAGACCGGAAAAGCGTACAAATTTGAGATAACCTCTACGGACGTAAACCACTCGTTTAACATACACGACTATGTGGTGTTATTGGATGCCGTACCCGGCCGCATAAACACCGTATGGTTCTCTCCCACCGAGGCCGGAGAATATGATATTCAGTGCCGTGAATACTGCGGTCTAATTCATTATAACATGCGGGGGACATTATACGTGGAGGATCCATCTTGAAAAGAATTTTAACCCCGGCTAGGGAGCTGATTTAACATGGTACTGGAACTGCATAAACCACGGCCAATCTGGCAGATAATGTTCTCGACCCATCACACGGATGTGGGTCTTTTATACCTGATAATGTCCCTGGGATTCCTGTTTCTGGGTGGAGCACTGGCACTGGCAATCAGGGCGGAGCTCTTCTTTCCGGGTTCACAGATTATTGCCGATTCAATGACGTTTAACCGCATATTTACAGTACATGGCACCACGCTGATATTCTTGTTTATACTACCCTCTGCATCGGCTGTGGGAAACTACTTTGTCCCAATAATGGTCCGTTATAAGGACATGGCATATCCAAAGCTAAACGCCATAGCATTTTGGATGATTCCGCCGGGAGGGGCTCTAATATGGCTAGGATTTGCCGACTTTACTTGGTATGCCACGCCTCCATACTCTATAATAAGTGCTCCTGGTCCGGCCGCAGACATGTGGATATTCGGCCTAAAGATACTGGGAGTCTCATCCATACTGGGAGCCATCAATTTTGTCGTAACCATAATGAAGTGCAAGCACCCGGATATGTCGCTGGGGCAGGTCCCATTACTGGCATGGTCTTTCCTTTCATCATCACTCATAATTCTGGTGGCGTTGCCCACATTTGCCGCAGCACTACTGATGCTTCTTACTGACCGGCTGGGTGTCTCCGGATTTTTCAATCCTGCCCTGGGTGGTGATCCCATAGCGTATGCACATCTCTTTTGGTTTACGTTTCATCCGGAGGTGTATGTACTGGTTATACCAGCCATCGGCATGATGTATGAGATAATACCCCGCTTCTCCCGCAAGCCCATATTTAGCCACGCCTCGGGGCTGGCCGCTTTTATAATACTGGCCATAGTGGGATTCTCATCCTGGGCCCACCACATGTATGCCACGGGCATGTCGTTTACAGAGAAGACGGTCTTTATGGTGGGCACACTGGCCGCGGTCCCGGCCTCGGCCATGCATGTCTTTAACTTTCTTGCTACCATGTGGGGCGGTCGCATACGATTCTCCACACCTATGATGTGGGCTGTGGGTGGAATAGCCCTCTTCTTCTCGGCAGGAGCCGGTGGTGTGGTGAACAGTGCCATGCCCTTGGACTTTGTCACGCACGACTCCTACTGGGTGGTGGGACACTTCCATCTCTTTGTAATGGGCACCATAGCATTTGGCACGATAGGATATGTCTACTACATGTTCCCATATGTGACTGGCCGCATGTATCACGAAGTCTTGGGCAAGATACACTTTGTACTAGCCATGATAGGAACCGTAATGGTATTCTTTACGCAACATATACTGGGTCTATACGGAATGCCTAGGCGCATATATGATTATCCCCCCATCCCGGAGTGGATTACCATGAATCAGATAGCCACGATTGGTGCCATGCTCATTGGAATTAGCATGGCAATCTGGCTGGGCAATATGATATATAGTTCTGCAAAAGGACCAGAAGCAAATATGGAGGATCCATTTGGGTTGGGTGGCCGTTACTACTATCCGCACACCCAGAAGAACCCACATCATTAGGTGAATAGAGATGACGTATGACGACACACCAATAATGAGAACAAGTCCTGCTAGGACCGCCAAAATGATGGCCATCATGCTGGGCATATGCATAGCCGGCGGTGGCATATTCTTTGGGCTGTGGGACTATTGGATATCTGAAGAGCCTCCCATAGTGGCTATAATGAACGAGCAGCAGGAGCAGGAGGTGGGTACCTTTACCGGTAGCCTGCTTACAATTGATCTAACATTTGTAGAGTCTGAAGACTTTAGAGACTTTTCATTTAATGAGGTATTGGGGGAGCCGGGAGCCAACCCGACAATTAACGCGCAGGCGGGAGACAAACTTGTATTCAATGTAGTAAGCGAAGGCATGTCATTTCACTCTTTTGGTGTTACTGCCGACGAGAGTGGTACTGGAGGATTATTTCCGGGCTCTGAGATAGGGACACCAACGAACCCCCTGCGTAATGGTCAATCAGGTACATCCGAGTTCATACCTCCCAGTGAGGGTACCTACTACTATCTCTGTACCGTTCCTGGCCACCGTGAACAGGGAATGGTGGGCGAGATAATTGTCAGCGCGGCAGCCAATCAGACATCCGCTGTTGAGCCAACTGGAACTGTTCATGACTTTACACTGGACTTTTACGAGTCCGAAGACTTTCTGACCTTTGCATTCTCTGCGGTTCCTGGTGCCGAGGGAGCAAACCCAGAGATTCGTGTAAACGCTGGAGACGAGGTGAACATATCTGCTACAAACCAGGGGATATCCCTACACTCGTTTGCAATAGTGCGGGATCCCAGCAACCTCAGTTCGGTAGTGTGGGATTCTACAATCGGTTCTGCAAACGCGCCTCTGATCAGAGGTGAGAGCGGTCAGGTGAACTTTGTGGCAGATACACCTGGAACCTACTATTACGTATGTACGGTTCCCGGCCATGCAATACAGGGCATGCAGGGGACCTTTATAGTGGAATAGTATCTTGGCAATACAATATCTAGCATTATGTACAATGATAGTGTTGTATTCACTAATGTTTATTGGTGGATACATCTCTGCGGCAGGTCTGGGTTTGACTTGTCCGGAGTGGCCACTCTGTCCAAATGGTATAATGCCATCTGAGGAGTATCTTATAGAATGGGTGCATCGTCTGATAGCCGCCACTACTGGCGTACTGGTTCTGGCTACCATGATTGCAGCATACATGAACAAGCGTTCAGATGTAAAGATAAAGCTGACCAGTTCCCTAGCATCAGCCTTTGTTGTTACACAGATAACACTGGGCGCCCTAGTGATTGATTTAAAACTGCACGCCGTACTGGTCGCCATACATCTGGGCATAGGCATACTACTGTTTTCAATGGTGTTGCTGACCACCCTCTTTGCATTCCGGATATCTAAAATCGAGATGCCGGCGCATACCTAGGATGGACATGTAATACTGGAATTGTACTTGGCTAGATCATGCATACTTCAAACAAAATATTGCCTCTTGTACATGAATACAATGGCGTGCCAGATCACATATTTTCACTTTCTTGTCACGTGCTTGGCCAGGCCAGCGTGCGGCACAAGTGTTGAGAACAGGGATCATGCGTACAGAATAGACCAACTGCGCGAGGGGCCGCGTCCAAA
>VXON01000054.1 GCA_009840065.1 Cenarchaeum sp. SB0662_bin_33
CAAAATCGCCCTATGTGTGAAAATTAAACTACAGAAACTTATGCACGCCGCTATACAAGGCCGCCCGGAGTACAAACATCTACAACTCACTGACGTACCGTGTCTTCATACATATGAGGCTTGCAGAACCCCAGCTGAGACCGCTAACATATAGATGCAAGGCCTAGACAAGCAGACCATTACTCAACTTTGTAGGGGGAATCATGCACCTCCAAGACTTTTTAGGTATATCTGCTAATCCATGTAGTTGGATGAGGATAGATGCATAATACATGTTGATTTTGACTACTTTTATGCGCAGTGCGAGGAGATGCGCAGTCCCCACTATAGAAATAAACCCCTCTGCGTATGCGTATACTCCGAAAGGGGTGGCGATAGCGGGGCGGTGGCGACTGCCAACTATGTGGCAAGAGAGTATGGTGTCCGTTCCGGCCTCTCAATATATAGGGCCCAGAAACTACTCAATGACATAGACAGCCACTTTATACCGGTGGACTTTGATTATGTATCAGACATATCCGAGCGCGCCATGGGCATAATGGAGGAATACGCGGACATCTTCGAGTACGTGGGCCGGGATGAGGCCTATCTGGATGTGACCTCACGCACCAACAGCTCCCTGAGGGTGGCCTCCCATATAGGGCAGCAGCTAAAGATGAGTATTCGCAAGGAGCTGGGCATGACTTGTACGGCCGGCATATCATACAACAAACTCCTATCAAAGATGGCCTCAAATTATAGAAAACCCGACGGGCTGACCATAATATATCCTGACAAGACACAGGACTTTTTAAGTAAAATATCCCTCAAGGATATACACGGTCTGGGTAAAAAGACACTCTTGAAACTCAAATCCTTAGACATACATACCATAAGCGATGCTCAAAAAATGGATATCTTTGATATGCAGAGAATATTTGGCAGAAAGATGGGAACCACACTGTACAACTCCGTCCGGGGCCTTGATGATAATGCAGTTCAAAAGAGGCCCCCCAACGTACAGTACAGCAAGATAGTCACACTATCACGCGATACAAACAACTTTGATGAGTTATATCCGGTACTGCATACACTATGTGAAACACTGCATGGCATACTGTCTGAGAGAGAACTGCAGTATCGCACCGTGGGGGTGCAGTTTATACACTCAGACATGTCGAGCAGCTCCCGCTCAAAGACCATGAGACAGCATACGGCCAGCTTAATGGTACTGCGCGAGACGGCCACCGCACTCCTGAGGGAGGCGCTAAACAGAAAGGGCATTATGATTCGGCGCCTAGGCGCGAGGGTGAGCGAGTTGGGCGAGGCTAGGGGCCAGCAGGATATCAGAAACTACTTTTAATCCTGCGCATGCGGCGCGTCTCTATAATCATTACGACAAACAGAAACGCAAACAACCAGGGCAGAAACATTATCTCGCCGGCCACGGAATGAAACTCCTCCCACCGCTGCGGGTCGGCGGTCACCTTTAGGGCATACCAGGATAGTGAGAATATGCGAATCATGTTTACAATTATGGTACCTAGTATACCCAACCCAAAGTATATGGCCTTGCGGCGGGGTGGTATGTTCATCTTTAGCAGAAACGCCCCCATCACCAGCGAGTATATTATGACACTGTGCACGCCCGCCGAGGGCCAGAATACCTGTAGTACCATGGGGCCATGATCCCCTCGCAGAAACATGATGTTGTCCCTGGCCGTCGCAGTACCCAGCTCCAGCAGCTGTATCAGCCCCACATTTGCCTGTACCAGATACGGCACTATATACTGCAGGGGCCCCAGCGTATCGTACGGAAAGAAGGCATCCAGTGACAGTATGATGGCGCTTCCGCCCAGAAACATGGGTGCCGCAGGCGCTATGCGAATCCACCTCCTGCCAAAGTACAGCACAAAGATGGCAGTCAGAAAGAGTGACATCACCACAAAGTCCCACATCCATATCCATGAGTATACCAGCTGCACGCCGTACTCGGATGCCGAGGATGCCAATATATCCTGTAGACCGGACTCCATTAGTATGAGGTATGTGATGACTCCGGCCGCCATTGGTATGGATATTATGAGGCGTCTCATGGAGGGCGCCAACTTCAGTCCGACCAGCTCGGCAACCAAGAACACTAGAGCAAACAGAAAGCCACCCCGCCCCTGATTCCAGCTTAGGTTAAAGCTGTCCGGATATATGGCCAAGGCAAAGAGTATGGGCGCTGCGGCCACCCCCATGCCCAGCATCATGGTGTATTGCACACATGGATGATTTGATTATATCAATAAAAATTACATCGTATGCAGTCTGCGCATTATATATTACCAGTACTCGGAGAGTGTCCTCTGTCTGACTACCCTTGATATGCCCTCCTGCATCAGCCATCCCTCCTTTGGTATCTGCATGGTACTGCATGATGTGGCCCAGCACTCATCCATAGAATGGCATATTGTTGCATGTCTCTGTAGGGATGCCCGCACACCCTCGCGAACCTGCCACACTCCGACGGGTATCGAGTAATTCGGGGATATCTCCCGTATAACTATGGCTCCCCCCTGAAAGTGGTTTTTGTGCATGTATTCTGCCACTGCGAGCCTTGCCGCATAGTATGCGCCCGCAGTGTTTGGTGGACCTCTAAAACCACTACCCATCTCGCAGTCTGAGCCATATAGTATTCGACCATTCGCATACCATGCCTCTGAAAAACCAAATGCCCACCGGCGCGGCCACAATATTACACAATATGAGTTTCCCATGTGGGCAAAGGTGTGGACGCGGTACGAGTCCACAAGGGGGTACTCTTGTATGTTCTGTATCATATACTTGGATATTATGTCGTCGGTGGCCGTTATGCTCCACTTTGTGGGGACGAGTCTGCGCTCTATACCAAACACTCCAACGCTAAAGCATTTCTGTATGCGGGATATGCTGGCCCCTTCTTTGTATAATTGTACGACTGCCTCAGAGGTCCCTAGGTCCGTATCATAATATAATCTTTGTATGGTTCTATCGGGTGTGATGTTTGATATGTGGGACTCTTGAATGCTTCCTGTGGGTCCATAGGGTGCGTCATGGCCGTCTGCCAGGCCGGCTCCGCGTATGGACCCTGAAAATGTCATGTCCGTATCGGTGGGGTTTTTTCCCATGGCCAAATCCTGCAAGTCCTGAACATATCGAGAGGTGGTTACTCTTGCGGGTATGCTCTTTATTCCCCGGATTAAATTCATCCTGTATCGTATTATGTCGGATATGGGTCTGCCCGTCCAGCTCTCGGGTGAATCTAGTATCGTGGTATCGCCAAACTCTGGTGGGACCAGTGGTCCGGCTAGCACGTTGGGGTATCCATGGGACCCCACAAAGACCGACGGCGGGCTTGAGCCTTGTATATTATTTGAGGAGAATATATTGGAACTGTTGTGTATCATGTCGTTCCACCTCTTTAGGGCTGCCAGTCTGGCATCTTTGGATGTGGCTATCATCTTATGGAGCACTCTGTCTTTAGCGAGCGGTGTGTGGTGTATATGGTAAATACGAGTATACACAATGCCGCAATACGGATGGGAATCTCATAGTTTGTGAGAAACGATGATGCCGCGCTACCAACACTGCCAAATGTGGATATTATCGCAAACCCCACCGGCCCACAGCTGCAGGCGCCCGCTGCCGTTCCAACTATTGTACCCACAAGACCCCCACCCATGCGCGTCTTGGAGGTGCTCAGCATGGCAATTCTATAGATATTCATTGGTATTACAAACCCCGAGAGTGCCGCTATCAGTATTATGAGTATGAACCCTGCTTCTGTGCCGGGGGGTACATGTCCTATTACGTATGGCTCAAGAAATAGAAACTCTGATAATAATAACAATCCAAACAGCATCACGCCGGTGATGGCAACTGCCATTGCCAGATATTTGGGAGTAAATACCATTCGTATTATATCAATCATGTACACTCATACCATACATGACGGAAAAATAAGGGTATTCATTCTATGTGAATGTACGTATTTAGTATCATTTGTAGTCAGTACTATCTCTTCTGACGTTACATATTTTGGGAATGTGTGATATGACTGTATCTGCTGTTGCCTCTATATGCACATCTCAAAAGGACAGTTTAAAGTCTGATGGGTTGAGTGAACTGTCCCAAATATAGTGCCTGTCCCAAAGTAGCGCCTAGAATGGAAACGTGGGCTATCTACCTACTTTTCTAGTCCAGGCATGAAAACAACCCCTATTCTGCTGACAAGTCTTTTAGCATCAATACCTGCGATAAATAGTGGATATATCCATATCTGGTGATACACTACGTATAGATGGATTTAGCACCAAGGATATAGGTATTAAATCATACTTTAATGATATACCAGACCAAGATAGAACACGCCGTCCACCCCAATGAAGTGTTTGCCCGGCGCTCGGGTCGCCGTAGGTCATCAGAGAGGTCGATTATGTACCGGTTAAGGCTCTGCTGGGGGGATTGATCCCCTTGAGTGGATTATCACGTCAGGATAGATGCACGGCATCGATCCATGTGTGGTCCCGTCGTAGTGTAGAAGGCGCATATAGTCCGTGCCGTTCTTTCTCTCCACTCCCAGATACCCGTAAAACACCAAGTACGATCCACCCTCTGATTCGTCACACCTGAAAGCAAACGACTCGTTTACGGAGTACGTCTCAACATACTCAAAAACCACGCGCTCCCGCGTAACGGGGTGGGTGCCTCCCTTGAAGGTGACCGTTATGGCATCATTTATGGGATCATGCGTGATGTCCTCGATCGTGTATGGATGAACCGTCTGGGCCACCGGCACAAGATCGACATGCGCGTACCCCTCCTAAGGTACGGCGTTCTTGATGGGCACCTCAAAGTACACGTAGTCGTACACCTCTGTCGCCACGACTGCCGTGACGGCTATCGAGATCCCGCCTATGATAAGCAAAATTTTACGGTTAAACAAAGATATGGTCAAGGTACCCAGTAATAGCTGCCTGATGATTCCACCAGAATTCCGAGAAACCAGTCTGCAGTTGCAGTGATCGTCCTTGAGGCAGTCGCGCATGAGTTGACGTTCAGCCCGTCCTCCCCATACTGCGTCTTGAGTTCGTTACCCAAGTACGGCGTGGTCACGACCTCGTTGATTACGTTTTCGGGGCCGGAATACGTGTCGCATGCGGATCCATAAAAGTACATCGCGGCACCCATGTATGCGTGCTCGGGCGGGGTATCGTAGTTTATCACGTCTATCTCACCCGAGCGGTTTTGGTCGTCTTCATCCCAATCTTCGGTGCAGTTGTTGTAGTAGCAGCTGGTGGTGTTCAGGTATGCGTACAGGTCGTAGTCTACATACACCTTGGACCAAGCGTATGCCTTGGGCAGAATGTAGTCAAACGGATTGAATGCGGAGTCGGCCTCCCGCTCTCGCTCTACCCGCTCAACTTCGGCTATCTCCTCCGGCGTCGCAGGCTCTCTGGAGTGGACCCCGTTCTTTAGAACCGATTTTCGCAACATTTTATTCACACTT
>VXON01000203.1 GCA_009840065.1 Cenarchaeum sp. SB0662_bin_33
TGCATGGATAGTGGCATATGCTAAAGCAAAGGGTTGTGTGGTAGTAACACATGAGAAATACCGACCAGGACGCAAACACAAAATTCAAATTCCGAACGCTTGTGAAATATTTGGTGTGCGAAGCGTAGATACATTTTAGATGCTACGGGAGCTTGGTATCCAACTTTAGCGATGCCATTTTTGATAATTCATTTTCCATATACTGATACTATGCATAAAATTTTGACTAAATCCTTTATTTCTAAATTCGAATTAAGAAATATAGTTCATTGGTAGACTCTGGAGCACAACTTAATGATATTCAACACGCATGAGGATGATGAGAAGGACAGATATTGCAAGGCAGGTGTCGTCTAAACGACAGTGTCTCCTGATTATTCGCCTGCGCAGGCTCACAGTGAACTGCACATGAATTTTAAAACGTACAGGACCATTTTAGTACTGCTAACTATGGGCTCTTGCAAAAATGGACCGGCTGGCATGTGGCTTGATGCATTGTAGGGTGCGTGTTGGGCATAGTTGGTGCCGGACATACTGTGTAATGATGTGGGCAGGTACATCTCCAGCCATCAAGAAAACTTACCTCATAACACATACCTTCCTGTCGTTGAGAAGATATATTGGATTCATTCTTTGATCTTGTGCCGCACGCCTCTACAACACTCGTTTTTTCATTATCACAATTGGTAGTAACAAAATTTGTATATAACATGTAATGATGGCAACATGACCAAAGAATGCTATGGAGTTTACTATATCAAAAATACTGTGTCTAGAACAAACTACAGTTACATTCCAAAACCCATATTAGAACTATTTGACAATCCCAGATACATGACGTTTAAAATCAAAGACGGGTAGGTATATGTTAGCCCGGGTAAAAAAGGCTATTCTGGCACATTTTGATAGGCCGGCCCATTTTTGCAAAAAAACTATTTACACCGAACAATTTTAAGTGATTATTAAATACCGGTGCTATGAACCCAGACGAAAAAGATACACGTGTTGCACGTGGCGATGAGATATACGAAGCCGGCCTTGTCCAAAAACCACACTTGGAGATATTTATTGTTGATTCAAAATAAGGGGATAAATCCTATGAAGTGTGTAGATTTAAGAAATACTGGCTATGTACGTGCCCAGATTTTGCAATACGTGGACTGAAGGAGCGCCACTGGCAATGCAAACACATTGTTGCAGTTCGTCGTAGCATTTTGCAATCATCAAATAGCAAAATCAAAACAAAATAACCATTTTAAAGGTACGGAACAAGGCCCCTCTTTCAAAGATGAACGATTTTCCAAACTGTCCAAGTTTTATTTTAAAATAGTCGTGCACATACCTGTTTGACGGCATTTCGAAGGCAAAGTATTCCCGAATTGGTGGTAAACAAGCTATTTGGTGTGGATTTTTGGCAAAAACTTATGCTGCGCAGTGGTGTTTCCATAGCAATTGTAATGTTTCGTATTAGTTACTGTGGTCTGCATGACTATTCCTTTTTTGGTACTTGGTCAGCCTAGTGTGGTATCCATCCGTAAAAAGTAATTTTTTTGTTTGGAGGAATAGGCACGACCTGACCAAGTACCCTTTTTGTATTGGTTTACAACATCTTTCATCTTTGCAGGAATAATCCTAAATCTTGATCAAGTATTTTATGTCTAAATTCGAATTAAGAAATATGGTGCATTAATACATACTGAAAGGCTCTTCCTGTAGTGATAAAGAACTGTTGTAGGTGTCATAGAGATGATGGCTGCCTGAAGTGTAATGTTGATAGAATGTTGTACAGTATGTGTCAGTTTTGACTAAAAATCGATAATTCGTGGTATAGTTTACGGGTATTTTATCTCGGGTGCACACTCAAACGGCTGAGTGTTAGAATAACTTTTGTCTTTGCGGGAGTACGCTCACCGAGTAACAAATAAATCCAAAAATATTTCTCATACAATATTGTCAAACGAGAGCGTAATAGATAATGAGAACGTGATTCTCTTAGACCAACTAAAACAACATCTTCCAAATACCAACAGGGCTAGTATTGCCGTTGGATACTTCTTTATATCTGGGTTTGCCGAGATAATGAACAGTTTTTCAAATATTGAATCTAGTAACAATCCAAATCACGTTATACGTCTTCTTATATCCCCTACCACCAACAAGCTTACGGCCGAGGCACTGCTTGCATCCAACGAGTCTCTTGAGTATGTGCAACGTAAGACATCATCAAGCATCAAAAATGGTAGAGAGATTGTAATACAACAGGTACGTAATTCGCTGGGACATATGCCGCAGTCACAAAAAGATCAGGAAGCAGTCACAAAGCTGATCAATTTAGTACGCAAGAAAAAGCTACAGATTCGGGTATATGCCAAAGAGCGCCTACATGCAAAGGCGTACATATTTGAGCTGGACAACCACCAGCTCCCCCGAATGTCCATAGTGGGTTCAAGTAACCTCTCGATATCCGGCATAAGGGAGAATACTGAGCTGAACCTGCGCACCAACGTAGACAATGACTCTGTAAAGTTGCTTGCATGGTTTGACCGCCACTGGGAAGAATCCGAAGAGTTTACAGAAGAGATGGCAAGTATAATGGATGATTCTTGGGTAAAGTCACGAATGCCCCAAGAGGTATATCAGAAGGCGGCACTGCATGAGCATGGCACACTTGATGAAATAGAGGTAGAAGAGTCAGAACATCTGAAACTATTTGATTTTCAAAAGATGGCAGTAAAAAACGCATTATCAAAGATAAACGAGTATGGTGGGGTTATAGTTGCAGATGTGGTGGGAACCGGAAAATCATATATAGGCAGCATGCTGCTCAAACACCTGCAAGAGAAAAACAGATCAAAACCCCTAATCATATGCCCGCCACATCTAATAGGAATGTGGAAGGAGTACATGAGGGAATTTGGTGTCAATGCTGATGTACTCTCAAGACACAAGATAGGGATGGATGACAACCTACTGAAACAGTACACCAACTGTGATGTCGTACTTGTGGATGAGAGTCATAACTTTAGAAACAAGAACAATGCGTATAATGCACTGTACTCCTTTATGGAGCAGCAGCCAGATGATTCTTGCATAATAATGCTGACTGCAACACCCATATCCAATGGCGTTGATGATCTCAAAAACCAGTTAAAATTATTCCCCGCAGATACGATTTTAAACATACCTGCTCTGGGAAACATGAATCTTGATGAGTACTTTAAGGGTGCAGAGCAGCAGCATCATCTGACCCCTGAGGGTGAGGAAAAAATTAGGGAGTTACTTAGACATGTTCTCATCCGACGTACAAGAAAGCATATTCAGGATAACTATGCCAAAAAAGATGGTGACAGGTACTATCTAGAATCGGAATCTGAACGAAAGTACTTTCCAAAGCGAAGACTGGACAATCCACAGGAATATGATATCGATATGGTGTACCAGAATGCATTTGAGCGTATACAGGAGTATGTGGCTTCACTAAAGCTTGCACGGTATACTCCGGGCAAATACATTCGGGAGGAGTACCAAGACACCACACATCCACAGTACAAAAAGTATAATGAATTGGCAACCTCAATGAACTCACTTACTGGCATAGTCCGTACTACACTACTAAAAAGGATGGAGTCCAGCATTGCGGCATTCTACTCTAGTGTTAAAAACTTTGCAAAAGGTTCCGACAAGTTTCTAGACTATCTAAAAGACGGTATAGTACCGATAGGCAAGGACTATCAGGACAGCATATACAAGAGCATAATGTCTGATGTTGATATTGATTATGAGTTGGGTCAGTCTGTATATGATATGGAAGCATTTTATGTAGACCAGTGGAAAGCAGACATCATAAACGATATAGCAATATTTGAATCCATGCTGAAACTACTGCCGAATGAGAAAAAGTTCCACAAGTATGATGACAAGCTCCATGTGCTGCATGGTATACTAGAATCGCGCAGCGGCCAAAAGATACTATTATTTACAGAATCCCTCAAGACTGCCGTATATGTATATGACTACCTTGAGAAAAATATGCCGGGCACCAAAATAGGCCATATTGACTCTCTAAAGTCTCCCCGCACCAAAAAGACACTAGTCAACAGATTTGATCCCATCAATAACAATGCCAGCATCCCACCAGAGGGCCAACTTGACATACTGATAAGTACGGACGTACTCTCTGAGGGTGTCAACCTACAGGCGGGGAGGATTGTAATCAACTATGACTTTCACTGGAATCCTGTACGGCTGATACAAAGAGTGGGCCGTATAGACAGGATTGGTTCTGAACACCACACCGTAGATGTCATAAACTTTCTTCCTACCAGCAAAATAGAACAACATCTGGGGCTCAAAGAGAGGGTGGCAAACAAGATAGAGACGATACGCAAGATAATCGGACACGACCAAAAAATACTAGAGGAGTCTGAGAAGATCGATAAGAATGCCGTAATAGACATCTACTCCGGTCAGGATAGTGTACTGGATGATACACCTGATGGAATACTAGATGTCATCCAGACGGCATCTGAGCTTGATGCAGAAAAGATACGGGGAGATGACAAGCTAAAAGAGAAGATAGAGTCCCTTCCGCTTGGCATACGCAGTGCCACAGGTTCCGGAAGACTACTTGTCGCATGCGAGGCAGACGAGAAAATACTTTTAGATGATGATATAATAAAGACAAAAACGTTCCGGAGATACTATAGTGTAGAGGATGACAATATAACAAAGATGACCGCGTCTCTGTTTCTCAAATATCTGGGCTATGACTCCAAGAAGAATAAAATTCAGATCGACTCCTCGTATGGGAATATGCTCAATTATGCATGGCGAGCATTCACACGTGACGTAAAGGATGAGCAGGCAAGAAAGCAGACCTCAAAGATTCAAAAATATTTTGAGCGAAAACTACGAGATATGGCAGAAGATCGTCTGCTTGGACGGCGTGCAAAGGTGCTAATACCAAAGATTACACAGATGATAGTCACAAACAGGCAACCATACAGGAGCCTCAGTCATCTTCGAAAGAAGATAAATAAAGATGGGCTGGATGATCGTGCAATATTGGAACAACTCGAATCAATATTTAAGAAAGCATACGGCTATAGCCGGGAGATTGGCAGGCCTCGTATATTGTACAGTATGAGGATGCATTGACGTTTTCAAAGGGCCTATATGGGGTTCAGCGTAGGCTTGGCCGGGCAGGATACCACACATTGCGCGAGCCAATAGATATGGCATCGGTGGGAGACGACATATTAGATTGTGAGATAATCGCCAGAAACGATCAGTACACCATACTGTACATGGAAGCAGAGTCAAACTGGAAAAAAATGGCAAAAGATGTGGCGTATAATCAAGACTCATAGTGAAATTGATTAACGTTCATACAAATCTATACTTTAAATTCAAATAGAAG
>VXON01000195.1 GCA_009840065.1 Cenarchaeum sp. SB0662_bin_33
GGTTGCAATAGTTTACTGGGCGATTATTGTAGCGATTTTAAGCAGTAATACTATAGTATGAGTGATATAGTTGACAGGCTACAGGCCAAGCTTGATGCATGCCAGGAGCAACTTCAATATGCTGAAGACATGCAAGCAGTATTGGATAGCGAGGCTGCCAAAAAGGTGTCCGATGCACGTGATGTGGTTGAGGAACTTTTGGAGTGGAGAGAAAGGGTGGCAATGTTGAGTGCAAAAAAAGAGACATTAGGAATGATATTAATCACCTAACTGGAACGTAGCCGACGCGCAATGTCTGCATGCGCCCTGTTCGCCTCGGCTATTCCTGCGCTCAACTCATCAATCTTGGCCTTTATCCGATCATAACCTTCCTGTGTCGCCATGTGATATACATCATGTCCATATTATTTAACTCCATGTATTGATCAGAAAGTGGAAAAGTGCTAATTGACACCTAGGTGCTAGGAGTGGAAAAATTCAAGAGTATTTTGCTTTTTGAAGTTGATCGTGCGTAAAAACGATGACGTGTGTGCTAAATAAAAAATTAATGGTTTTTATTACCAATCAGGGGTGTTTTAAACGATTTTTTGGTATTGAATAGCAATCATTGGCGATTCAAAAAGCAAAACACTTTCTATTTTTCAAATTTCACCATAAATAAAATCTATATATGATGTCATATGAGAAATTATGCATTGCATGCTGATAAGATGGATGAGTTCAAGCGCAATACAGAGACTTCGTTGCTGGGAGGAGGACAGGGGCGTATTGAGGCGCAACACAGCAAGGGCAAGCTTACTGCACGCGAACGGATAACATTATTGTTGGATGAAAGCTCTTTTGTTGAAATTGACTCAATGGTTACTCATCACTATCATGAGTTTGATATGCAGAAACGTGTATACTATAATGATGGTGTCGTTGGGGGGTATGGTACAATCAACAGCAGGCAGGTCTTTGTGTTTGCCTATGATTTTACAGTGCTGGGTGGAACACTAAGCCAGATGGGAGCCAAGAAAATTACAAAGCTCATGGATCATGCTGTCAGGACCGGTTGTCCTATAATTGGAATAATGGACTCAGGTGGTGCCCGGATTCAGGAAGGCATAATGAGTTTAGATGGCTTTGCAGACATATTCTATCATAACCAGATGGCATCCGGTGTGATCCCTCAGATTACGGCCAGTATAGGCCCATCTGCCGGCGGCTCAGTATACTCTCCTGCAATGACCGACTTTATAGTGATGGTCGAAAAAGTTGGCTCTATGTTTGTAACGGGTCCGGATGTGGTAAAGACGGTACTTGGAGAGGAGATAAGCTTTGATGAATTGGGTGGTGCCATGACGCATGGCACAAAGAGTGGCGTTGCCCATTTTGTCGCCCAAAACGAGTATGAGTGTTTTGACTACATACGGGACCTACTCTCGTACATGCCCCAGAACAACTCTCAAATCCCACCATCTGTATCTGTGAATGATGATCCTAGCAGGACCAATCCTGACATGCTCTCCCTGATACCCACTAACCCCCTGCAGCCATACGACATGAAGGACATTATAAACGGGATTGTTGATGATGCAAAGTTCTTTGAGATACACAAACTCTTTGCACAAAATATTATTGTCGGATTTGCACGATTGAACGGCATGGCAATAGGGGTTGTGGCCAACCAGCCAACACAACTGGCTGGTGCACTGGACATTGACTCATCAAACAAGGCAGCTAGATTCATTAGATTTTGTGACTCGTTTAATATACCGATTGTAACATTCGTTGACACGCCCGGATATATGCCTGGTTCTGATCAAGAACACAATGGCATAATCCGTCATGGCAGCAAACTACTATATGCATACTGCGAAGCCACCGTTCCAAAGATAACGCTTGTGATTGGCAAGGCGTATGGTGGTGCCTACATCGCCATGGGCAGCAAGAACCTGCGCACCGATGTGAATTATGCCTGGCCTACCGCCCGTTGCGCGGTCCTAGGCGCCGAGGCCGCTGTTAAGATAATGAACCGCAAGGATATACAGAATGCCGAAGATCCCTCAAGACTACTGCAGGAACTCAAGACCAACTTTGAGGAGAAGTTTGACAACCCATACGTAGCTGCATCCCACGGGACAGTTGATGCGGTAATCGACCCTGCGCAGACACGACCCATGTTGATAAAGGCACTTGCCATGCTATCTAACAAACGCGACAAACAGTTACCACGAAAACACGGGAACATTAATCTGTGATCTGACATGATAGAGAAGATTCTGGTGGCAAACCGGGGTGAAATCGCACTTCGGGTCATGCGCACCTGCAAGGCACTGGGAATCAAGTCGGTAGCAGTATTTTCTGATGAGGATAGAAATTCACTACATGTGAAGAAGGCCGATGAGTCATATCATATAGGCGAGGCGGCTCCTGCCCGTTCATATCTAAACCAAAATAGAATACTTGATGCAATAAAGAAGTCTGGTGCCGATGCGGTGCATCCGGGGTATGGATTTCTGTCTGAAAATGATGAGTTTGCAACTCTGTGTGAGAGAAACAATATCAACTTTATAGGTCCGACTGCTGTATCAATGAATTTATGCGGTGATAAGATGCGCTGCAAGTCCGCAATGCTAGATGCGGGAGTCCCCACAGTACCGGGCAGCCCGGGCCTTGTAAAGGATGCTGATGAGGCCGCAGATATTGCTGTAGAGATAGGCTATCCGGTATTGCTAAAATCTGTATATGGCGGCGGCGGACGAGGTATTAGACTTGTAAATAATGATTCAGAACTTCGTAATTCCTTTGAGTCTGTAACCGGTGAGTCCATAGCCGCGGTGGGCAAGTCTGCAATTCTTGTAGAAAAATTTCTCCAAAGGACCCGTCACATCGAGTACCAGATGGCTAGGGATGCTGATGGCAATGGCGTACATCTATTTGAGCGGGAGTGCTCCATACAGAGACGAAACCAGAAACTCATAGAGCAGACACCCTCCCCAGTGGTGGATGCTGAGACCCGTGAGAGGGTGGGTGATCTGGTGGTCAAGGCCTCCGAGGCGGTGGACTATTCCAATTTGGGAACTGCCGAGTTTCTTAGGGCGGAGACGGGAGAGTTCTACTTTATAGAGATAAACGCGCGCCTACAGGTGGAGCACCCCATAACAGAGATGGTGTCGGGCTTGGACTTGGTAAAGCTCCAGATAGATATTGCCAACGGTGAGCCTCTGCCATTTACACAGAGTGATCTGCACCTGAACGGCTATGCCATAGAGTGTCGCATAAATGCGGAGGACACTTTCTTGAATTTTGCACCATCTACAGGTGTAGTACCACAGGTGGTCTTGCCCCACGGACCTGGCGTGCGTTGTGATACCTATCTTTATCCGGACTGCACAGTCTCGCCGTTCTATGACTCCCTGATGGCAAAATTGTGCACATGGGGCGAGACGTTTGAACAGTCCCGTACTCGCATGATGGTTGCGCTTGATGACTTTTACATAAGCGGAGTCCAGACATCCATACCACTATACAAGTCAATCCTAAATACCCCCGAGTATATGGATGGGGCACTCAGCACCGACTTTTTACAACGGTACGATATTATAAATCGACACCGGCAGGACCTAAAACGCGAGAGTCAGGAGTTGGCCGTACCTGCACTGGCTGCTGTAGCTCTAAAAGGTAGACATTATACAAGCAGCATAAAGCCTGCAAAGTCACCAGGCTGGGGGGACCTGTAACATGGACTATATGGTAGGTGACATCAAACACTCTGTAACATCTGTCGATGATAGTACGTTGATGATAGATGGTACTCCCTATGACATCAGCATAATATCGATTAGTCCCAATGGCATAGAGTTTCTCTTGAACAAGAGATACTTTCAGGTAATTTACGCTGAAGAGTCACGTGGCCAGACGGTTGTCCATGTAAATGGATCTCCTGTCACGCTCAGGATGCACACTGGCCTTGATGATATTGTGTATATGCACTCCGGTGGAACCGGTGCGGCCATGACAGACTCTACACTACAGAGCCAGATACCCGGCAAGGTGGTATCCATTACCGTCTCGGTGAATGATGAGGTCTCTGAGGGTGATACAATCTGTGTCTTGGAGTCTATGAAGATGCAGGTATCTGTAAAGGCACATACCTCCGGCAGCATCAAGTCCATGCGAGTAAAGGTCGGCTCAAGCGTCGCCAAGGGCGATATTATAGCCGAAATAGAATAAAAAATTACTCTTGAAGATGCGATTTAATCTCATCATAGTTGGGTTCCTTTAGTGGATCATTAGTTATCCATGTGTATGTTATGGCTCCTTTTTCATCTAAAACAAAGACGCTGCGTTTTGCTGCATTGTACCCCTTTACATGTAATAAATCAGGCATTAGTACACCATAGTCTCGTATGGTGTTGCTGGTATAGTCGCCTAGTACCGGAAAGGTCAGATTATGCTCTGCGGCAAACGCCTTGTTGGCAAAGGGACCATCATTGCTTATGCCAATCACCTGCGCATTCATGCCTGACAGCTCATTCCACGAGTCCCGGAACCTACACATCTCTCTTTCGCATACGGGGGAGCTGGCTGCCACAAAGAAGGCCAAAACCACCTTTTTGCCTCGGAACTCTTGGAGTCTTCGCATCTTCAGTTCGGTGTCTACCAACTCAAAGTCCGGAGCTATGTCTCCTACATTTAATGTCATTATACTGTATGTTGTATGGCGTATTATAGAGTTTATGTGCTTGGTCGGCTAGATATATTATATGCGCATAAAGAGTGGCTTTCCACCTTGCAGAATAGACATGACCTGACTAGGTATCTCCATACTAGGCTACCACCTCTACCTTCCAGTCTTTGTTTACCCATACCCCGATAACCTGTATGGCTGACATTCCATCCCACGACTTTACACGCGATACTGCCTTTTTAATATCATGTATGTGCTGCTCATCACTCACGGGGTGGCCGGCACAGTCGTAGTGTCCTGATATGACTATTGTTGATGAGCCATGAGCATTTACGGATATGGATAGCATGCACTTGATCAGCTCAATGCGTGACTTGCCACCGGTAGTCTCTCCTGCAAGTACACCATCAATTCCGGGCTGTGTTATGACATCTACATGTTCTAGACCGAATCTCTCCGTGATGTATCTGCGAATGGGCTCCTGTATACGTCCATCCATGCATGATATTGCCGTACCAAACATACGGGTAGTGTTTTTATAGATATTATTTAATGTACGTGCAAATTCAGCCTTTTGCGCTATACGATAAACTAAAATGTACTTGATAAGATCATATCTATTTCACAAACAAAAGACTAAGTATCGTCACATGTATGCATAGTACTCTGCAAAAAGATCCGATATTTTTCGGTGCCTGACGGTAACGGAATT
>VXON01000141.1 GCA_009840065.1 Cenarchaeum sp. SB0662_bin_33
AGAGGTTGTTGTTTATGACAGTTACGCCTACGTTGGTCGTGAGGCTGCTGTCCAGAGTGCCGTTGACATACGTTTGATAGGTGATCGCATGAGAGTTATCTACCGTATTAATGGTAGTTCGTATCTCTATTGTTGTGTGGTCGCCATAAGTGTATTTCCTAGGTGACTGGTCTGCAATTACCCCAGATAATGCGTTCAGTATGGTCGGTGAATACACCTTCTCGATGTGTGTGTCTGACGTGGCTTCTACCTGGGCAACCCCAACGGACATGCCTGCGACAATAGCCACGATTACGCTCAGTACAATGATATGTGTTTTTTTCATTACACATATGACACAATTGTATTATATAGTATCTAGGATGTGACTGCGGTATGCCTTTTCAATACAAATACGTGGTTATGCTCAGCCGGTGGCGCTCCACTGTACAGTATCTGTCCCATAGCGGAGCCTGTCGCCACCTCAACCTACGTTTCTACTCTATACGTATAATTTCCGCTCCAATCGCCCAATGTGTGTGATCTCCCCAACATCTATTTCCGCTCTATATCCCGTATTGACGGTTCAATTGCCTGATAAGATGTAACAATCATCCAAACATGGCCTACGCAAAAAGGAGCATCACTATAATTTTCCTGTAGTGGTACGAGCACGCGCCTCACTAACTAATACGAATAGACCATAACCCGATACTGCGGCAGCAACAAGCAATATTATGCCGAGAATTGAAACCGGCACAACCCACTCCTCGCACACGGTTTCGTAAACAACACACGCCTCACCGAAGGTGAAAAATATAAACCCCATAAGGACAATTGCGGTTCCACAAACACACACAAAACAAACGGCAAGCACATACTTCACTAACTTGTTACTAACCCTCATGCCAAATACCGTCCCACCACATCCGAAGGCACCGGGTCATACTGCACATTACTGTTCTCCAAAACCTGCACGTCCCTGGACGTATCCCTATACACCGTGATGCCCCTGCACCCAAGCGAGTGAGCTAATACATACGCATCACGCACGTCCTGTATGGTACAGTTGGCAGCCATGTTTATCGTCTTTGATATGCTGTTGCCCACCCATCGCTGCCATGCAGCCTGCGCAAATACATGATCCGTCCAGTGTATCTGCCGCGCCGTACAGTACACATCAGCATCAGGTATAATGTCTGGTATCATAACCCCGCCGTTTGCCGCCACCTGCTGTACAATATCTGGGTGTTTCAGCGACAATACGGGACACCCGTAATGGAATGTGCCGACCAATACGGTCTTTGTGTACGCCAGTGAAAACACGGGTTCTATGCCGGAACTGCACCCGGCAATCATCGATATCGTACCCGTTGGGGCTATCGTAGTCGTCAATACGTTTCGTATGCCATGTTTTTGTATGTCCTGCTTTAACGCGTCCTAATCCAGTGTGGCGCGATGCTCCCACTCATGATATGGATAATCATCACCGGCAAACGGCAATTTTCCGTCCACATATGCGGACTGCCCAAACAACGGGAATGGTCCGTGTGTTTTGGCCAATTGTACGGATTCGGCCATCGAATGATATGATAACCACTCGGCTATCCTGCCAAACATGCGGTATGCCCCGGCAGAATTATACGGTATGCCAAGATGCATCAGCATGTCTGCAACACCCACACGCCAAGTCCGATACGACGCGTCTCGTTGCTTGCCTTCTCTATCTGTATGGTGGGATGCCGCGTCATGTCTACAACACCGTCCAGCATCCTGGTGCATACACGTATGTCCTCGGCCAAATACTCCCAGTCCAAATCACCACCATCAACATACATTGCCAGATTTATAGAACCCAAATTGCATGACTCGTTTGGGTAGAGCCTGCTCACCACAGTTCCCCGATAATATGTAGTCATCCTCACCGCACTGCACAAAGTAGTTGTGCGTCTGGTGCACCAGACCGTTGTACACATCAGTCTTGCCGAGCCGTATAATGCCCAGTACCGTATGATTCTTCCGGAACAATTTGCCAAACAGGCCGCCCTTCTCCGTTTGTACACCGGGTGTTGTACCCTCGGACGTCATAAAGTCCTCGGATCTCTTTTTCTCCTTTTTCTGCTTACCCTTCCGAGCAACTAGATTCATCGGCAGTATCCCCGGTGTGGGATGACCAGTACCCTCCAATTGTATCTCCTGTATCTCATTATGCTTGACACTGACGCCCATGGTCTGCTCCCAGATGTCATCATCTTTGTATAGGCTGGCCACACTCATACCCGGTGTCAGGTTCTGCACCTCTATCTTCTCCAACTGCGCATCACGTATGATGTATACGCTGTGTGTAGGCGTGCAGCGCAGCGCGGTACACTCACCGGTCTGCTCGGAACACAACACCAGACACACTACTTCTACATTCTGTGCAGTGATGCCCGGATTCTCCATTGTACGGTATGATAATGAACCATCCTCCTCCCGTGTAACGACCTGCACCTGAGAGGGGCCCAGAGCCAGATCCCGAAACGATACGGGTCCATCCTTTGTCAATACCTTGGTCTCGCCTCCCCAGCACGGATTGGTGCTGCGCAGCGGCTCACCCCTGGCTTTCTCCAGCACGTTGTGCTTGTTGATGTTATCAAAGAATATTACGCCTGGTTCCGCAGAACGGTGCGCAGACGCGGCAATCTGGTCAAGTATGTTGTTTGCATCACTCTCCCCGTTTTGTACGTCGTCCCAGAACTTTGCATCAGTCCCCACTGATATGTTAAAGTTTGTCAGAGCCTGTCCGTGTTTTGCCATGATGAATTTCATGATGTCTTTGTGGTGTGCATCAAGTATGCCCATATTGGCGGCGCGTCGCCTGCCGCCCTGCTTTATGATATCACTCACCCCATCAACAAATCTCATGAATGATATCGGCCCCGAGGCTGCGGATGCCGTACTTCCCACACGCGCACCTTCAGGCCGCAACGATGAGTAATTTATGCCCACACCCCCACCTGACTGGAATATCAGTGCGGTATTTTTTACGGTGTCCATTATGCCGGGCAAATTATCAGGTATGTGAAGCACGAAACATGCAGAGAGCTGCCCCAGAGGAGTGCCCGCATTCATCAAGGCCGGTGAGTTCGGCATGAATCTCCTGTCCATCATTATGTTATGGTATTGTTGCACGGTCTCGCTGAATGAATCCAAGTCGCCCTTCTTCTTCCACTGCTTTCCCCTGTACGGTATAGTATGGAATGGTGTAATCTCAAACCCATGTATCATATTGGGCGGCTCGATACCACCAAGTATGGGCATTGCCATGCATACGGCTACCCGCCCGAACATCTCATGCGGCGTCTCAGTTGGCTTGCCTGTATCATCATGCAGAAAGTACCGCTGCTTTAGGACGCGTAGAGCGTTTGATGTAAACCCCGACCTGTACGACTTGTATTTTATGGCCTGCGTGGGATATCCCCGCTGTATTAGTTGGTCGGTAACATAATCATGTATGGATACGGCAGAGTCCCGGGGAGCCATAACTGCTATCTCTTCGGCCACCTCTATATCGCAGCCTGCCTGTTGCAGACTGTGTTGTAGTTTTTTGGCATCAAAGTCCTCTGCTGTTCCCGTGCGTTTGAGCATTGTCGCAAGGTACGCCGCATGATTCCGTTTAAGGCGCTATATGGGTTGTGGCATATTCTGGTGTTTTATGCTACCGGCTGGCCGCGTGGTATAATCAGTGAAGTAGGGAGTCCACCTTTTTTGGCTGTGTTATATGTCTGAACAACGCGCCTACAACCACTCCGGCCGCAACACCGCCAAGATGCGACACATATGATACGCCCGGATCCCCAAAGCCAATCATGCTTAGAACACCAAACAACGGCAGAACATTCAGTACCATCACGTAATATACGATGCTTCCTGCGCTGACGGTCCTATATGCAATGGCGGCGCCGAGCAGGCCCGATACTGCTGCGCTTGCCCCAATCAATGGAACATCCGTATACCACATATGCGCAACAGCCCCCACAATACCTGCCGTACAATACACGGGTATGATGTATAATCCTGCCTTCCCCTCCATACTGCGCCCGACAATCACCAGCATAAGCATATTGTACGTCAGGTGTGCTATGCCCGCGTGGCCGAACATGTATGTGATGATATTTGGAAACAACTCATTGTACGATACGGGCGTGCCGGCCAGCAATTGGTGTATATTGTATAGGGCGTTCGGTGTGGCGTATACATAGGCGGCAAATACCAGTATGTTTAGTCCCAGCAGTGAGAGTGTGTATTTCATGTCGATGTATTGTATTGATGGTATATAAGGAATGGATGGGATTCTATCCCAGATATTAAAAAACTAAATTTCAGGCTGGCTTTCCTAGTACTTCCAACGCATCACGCACAGCATCGACCCGCGCGCAGCGTACGATATTTCTCCTCGGCCTTCTCCAACTACTTCTCTAAGTCGACAAGTGTTTCCTGTAGTCCACCTATGGTCTGCGGCCTCATTGGACGGTATGTGCATCCGTGCCGTTAAAGGGTGTGCTGATCTACATACAACATGCTAGCGCATGTTGTTTGATGTACAATGCCCGTTAGAAAATGATGTGGTTTAACAAAGATTGGTGTAAATTAGAAGTATTTAGTGTAACGTATTAACGGGCAAGTAACATAGTATGATGTGAGTGATAAACTTGATGAATTACAGGCTCTACTAAAGGTTAGTCACAATCAACTTCGTCAGGCTGAATCCAAGCTGGACACATTACAGGATCAGGCGGCTGATGCTATTAGTGCCGTTGAGGAACAAAAACAGGAAGTAGAGGAAATGCGCGAAAAAATACACGACATTGAGGACGAAATTCTACGTCTGTCATGACGAGAATTTTCGTAAAAGGTCATCACACACCTCATTCACGCGTCCTAGGCGTTCGTTCACTTCGTCAAGCTCACCTTTCAGTCGTTCATATGTGGCATCATCCATACTATCTATTAGACATACTGTTATTTGTTCCTTCCGCAAGAGACTGGGAAGAAGTGGTTACCCGTAGTACTCTGCAAAAAGATCCGATATTTTTCGGTGCCCGACGATAACAGAATTTCTTGCCAGAAGGGATCGGTTTGGGCCGCCCTTCTGCGTGGCAGCCGGCGCCCTGCTCAATATGATGTCGGATGCAGGGCCGTTGCGGATGGGTCTTGACATGTTACAACTCGATATGAATGTAAAATTAGTTTGACATTGCCACGTTTAAACTAGAAGTGTGCCGCCGGTAGTATGTCCAAAACCAGTGTATAGCGGCGTGCATAAGTTTCTGTAGTTTAATTTTCGCACATAGGGCGATTT
>VXON01000049.1:0-294 GCA_009840065.1 Cenarchaeum sp. SB0662_bin_33
AGGTAGTTGTCGGCCCCGGTAAAAAATAGGCTATTCTGGGACATTTGGATAGGCCAGTCCATTTTTGCAAGAGAACCTCTACCAACTCAAAAATTTAAATAAAAAGCAATTTGCATTATTATAAATGGCAACCAAATCAAAGACTAAAGAGCCAACGAGAGAAGACATTCAAAAGAGAATAGATGATCTAAGTGAGAGGTTAGAAAGACTTGCCACGATGTTAGAGCCAGTTACCGAAGCCAAACCGGCACCAGAGCCAAAAGCTCAGGGGCTACTGCCATCAGATAGCAAGCC
>VXON01000049.1:394-5267 GCA_009840065.1 Cenarchaeum sp. SB0662_bin_33
AGCCAAAAGCTCAGGGGCTACTGCCATCAGATAGCAAGCCAAAGCCCAAACCGGCACCAGAGCCAAAAGCTCAGGGGCTACTGCCATCAGATAGCAAGCCAAAGCCCAAACCGGCGAAGCCGGAAGCCAAACCCGCCGCAAGCTCTGCACCTAAACCAACACAGAAGCCAGCAGCCCAGGTGAGCATAGTCAGCGCACTTGAAGAGTCCTATAACAATGCGCCAATGACTAGTTTTCACGATTACCGGGCCAAAGTAACAGGATATTCGCCTGCCCCAAACAGGTACTTTGTACGCAGAACTGCCCCTACCGGACAGGTCCCCAAGGAACCTAGCTGGAATGAGCAGAAAGTCAATGTGACCGGATACACACAGCCATCAAACCAATACTTTGCAACTCGAGCTCGCTTGGCATATCACCCACCAGACAAAACCTTTGGTGGGTACAGCCTAGGCGCTTCGTCATCCAAGCCGAAGGCGAAGCCAAAGCCAGAGAAACCTGCTGAACAGCCAAAACCACAAGCTGCCCCTCCCGAGACCAAGTCTCGGCAGAGCAAACTAGAGCAGTATGAGGCTGAATATATAAAACGTGTTGAAGGGCAACAGAAGGCCAAAGAGGCACCACCTCCACCGCCCCCACCCACTACGAAGAGCGCAGGTCTGCTTCCAAAAGGCTTTGAACCACCACCAGTGGAAAAGAAGGAAGTCCCCCCAAAGAAAAAAGTAGGATTACTTCCAAAAGGCTTTTGATTATTTTTCTTTATTTTATATACACCTCGCAAGGGTAGGAGACTAGATCCCTCCCGCAAGAACAAATTATTTGTGTCTGTGAGGTAATTGCATCTTCCAGGCTTTTGTAACTCTGTACTCCTTGGCTTTTCATGAAGAAAACGTCGGTCATCACATGTGTCATGGCCAGACACATAGACCCTCTATGTCTAGACATCCCCTGTCATGGACGTTCGCCGTGCAGTATTAATTCCGTTGGAAACTCAAGCTAGCAAAGGTTGAACATGAACTAGTCTTTCTTCTGGGACATATCGATGAATGTGTCCAGTACCTGTTGTGCATGTCCTTTTGGTCTTACATTTTTGTATGCCTTGAATATGTTGCCGGATTCATCAACCAAAAATGTACTTCTCTTCACACCCATATACTCTCTACCCATAAACTTCTTCTGGCCCCATACACCAAATGCTTTTGCTAGTGTATGCTCAATGTCTGCCAATAACAGGTATGGTATGCTCATCTTGTTGCAGAATTTTACGTGTGACTCAACAGTGTCCGGACTGACACCAATTATCCGTATGTCCGCATCGACAAACTTCTGGTGTATCTTTGTGAACTCATCAGCCTCAGTAGTACAGCCGGATGTAAAATCTCGTGGATAAAAGTATATGACGTGTTTCTTGCCCAACAGATCACTGGATTGTATGACGCGATCATCACTACCCCTGCACTCAAATGTTGGAATTGACTTACCCTCCATGCAGCATCAAGCATCTAGCTCAATAAATTATTTTAGAAATTACACATAGATGTGTAATATTGTTACAAAGGGTAGGGCCGAAACAGGACATCATCTGATTTGGAGATTTGGTAGTACGTCACTTGTATGAAACACAATCTGGTCATTTGTATTTTTTATGTTTTGTATATGGTCTGAAGGTGGCGCCCCTCAGCCCCCTCTCTACAACATTATCGAAACGCTTGCCGTGTGCTAGATATGGAAACCGCAGGTGGGCTAGTTCATGCACCAATGTTTTTTCAAGGGCCTTCATGTCAGGAATCTTTCTTGTGTTTAAAAACACGACATTGTGTTGTAGATACGCCACACCATAGTACTTGTAGGCAGTAGTCCTTCGACCAGCCGTCACATGCTTTGGCATATTCAATACCTCCCTGGTACTCAGTAGCATATGTGGTGGTGGTATGCTGAACCGGGCGGCATACATTACTGCCATCTCCAATATAGATACCCGAAGGTCTGGCGTGAGCTTCATTTGCAAATCCAGTAGAATTTCCCGCCTAAATATCAGTTTGTGTGAATTGCTAAGGGTCAGATCCGCTGTGCTTTTTTCATCATCGCATCATACAGCCACCGTCTCATCATCCCTCTCCAGCAATTCCATCAACCGTCGGGCCCTGTTCTTTGTTGCCTGCTCGGCACGCACCAGTACAAGACCGCGGTTTGGCTGACCATACACCAGTACAGAGTAGTCCGGCGCATAAATCAGTGCGGGTATTACCAGCAGATCCTCCTCACCATGCACCCGTATGCATATGGGAGATTCGGATGTATACGCCTTTCTTATTGCGGATATGGCATCATCAGTAATGTGTGCCGCTGGGTTGCTACAGTTTATAATAAAAGCCGAGCTCCGGGGGAGGGGGCGGGGCTGTCTCTGCTCCAGACCATCAACTATCTGTAGATCCGGAGTTATACCATACGACAACAGCCTCTCGGTGGTTCTATCACCTACAGTAATCACACAGGGAGAGCCTTCAATTTCCCTTAGAATACACTCGCCACTTACGTGTGAATCGTCAATCAGCTCGCCTATGGGATCTGCAAACAGATGCCTGTGCTTCTCTGGCAGTATCAAGACGCATCTGCTTCAAGTAGTTTGGCAGCAACAATGCTGCACTGCGCCGCAATGTTTTGTGCTGCATTCTTAAATGCGGCAGCCCCCTCCGACTCTGGATTGGTTATCATTATAGGCCTGCCCAAGTCAGAGCCGGCCATTATTCCCGAGTTTAGTGGTATCTCACCCAAAAATGGTATACCAAACTGCTCGGCAATCTTTTGGGCTCCCCCCTCGCCAAATATGTAATGCTTGCTAGAGCAGTCCGGGCATACAAACTGGCTCATATTCTCCACAACCCCCAAGATGGGGACATTGAGCTTTTCAAACATTCCTATGGCCTTGACGGCCACATTGCTGGCCACATCCTGAGGAGTAGTAACCACCAATATGCCCGTAATGGGGATGGTCTGCGCTAGTGTCAGGGGAATGTCGCCCGTGCCCGGAGGCAGATCCACTATCAGATAATCCAAATCAGACCAGTTGGTATCCACGAGAAACTGCCGCAGCACGCCAGAGATTATGGGACCGCGATATATAGCCGCCTGGTGAGACTGCTGTGAGAAGAATCCAAAAGATACCACACGAATCCCATGAGATGTGGCCGGTTGCAGCTTATTATCTTCGGCCTCCAGGTATCCATCCTTCATGCCCAGCATCAGAGGTATACTTGGGCCATAAATGTCCGCATCCAGCAGACCCACCCTAGCACCACTCTGCTGTAGTGCCAAGGCCAGATTAAGAGATACCGTGGACTTTCCCACACCTCCCTTGCCGCTGGCCACACCAATTATGTTTTTAACCGTCTGCATGGTAGTATCATCCTCCAGCGATCGCCCCTCCATCACCTTTGCTGTTACATTCAAGTCAAGACTGCTAATTCCATCCAGCTCGCCAATGGCCTTGCGGACATCATCCTCAATCTCTGCATTAAACGGACAGGCAGGTGTGGTCAGCTCCAATGTAAATCGTAGGTTGCCCGAGTCCAGTTCCATGTCTTTGATCATCCCCATGGATACGATGTCCTTTTTGAGATCTGGATCAATTACGGTCCCCAATTTCTCCAGTATCTGGTCTACTCCAACCATGATTACTGTAATATGGATACGTTATTTATAATTGAATAATATGATGATATATTGCAGGACGGGGGTCAGCGGATACCCGTACACATCATTGATCATAAACATATAACCAAGACTATAATCCCGGGCTCCTCTCTCAAAATTTGGTGATACTAGATATATTGTTAGATACATTATTAAACCGTACTATATGATGACTTTTATAAAAAATAGTAGGGCAGTAACATGCCCATACACAAAAAATTTGGGTATGTGGTATGTGCTTGAACATGTCAAGAAGGTGGCAGAAGTGGCGTACATTATAGCAGATAATACTGGGAAGAATACCTATGATGTTAGCACAATGATATATCGTATAATGCGCGGTCCTGACCCCAAAGTATAATCGGCCGTAACGCAGACCGCCATACGGGACGGGGTTGCCGCCCATAAAACGTACAGGACAAAGGCTGCGCAGTGCATGAAAGTGTCTGAGCCCGTATTCTGTAATCCGGTTGTAAAGTTAAAGTTGGAGACTGAATTCGATAGCGGGTGGATATATGGCTATTGCAAATGTTGGCTCATCAAAACACCCACATTTAATAGCAATTCCCATCTCTTCATATGTGGTACGTAAAATAGGACAAAACAAACTAGGTGAATTGTGGATCACGCCGACCACATAATATTACAACAAAGTGTCCGAGGTTGAAAAGCCCCACCCACACTGCAAGTCAGAGATCATAGAATTGCTTACGGATGTGGGGTATGTGGACGGCACACCAAAAGATGTAATTGGCGTGTATATTAATGAGAAGAACATTACCATAGGTGATAAAAATACAGTGGTACGGTTTGATCTATCTGATACAATGCAGGCCATTGAAGACGCAAAGACTGAGGATACAAATACACGTGCACATGATTATGCGGCACGTACCGGAAGGCGTGTTGTACACAAGAAAGAAGAGGAGCGCAGAGAAAGACAGCAAGTCACACATGGGGGTCACAAGTTACACAACAAACTCAGACGCAGATACAAGAAACTCAAGAGGGAGGGCAAACACAAGAGGGCCGCGGAGATAAAGAGGTAGATGAGCAGATGCATACTGAGCATACATGCAAACTCAAAGAAGAATACTAAAAAGCGCAAGGTGACCAAAGCCATGTGCCACTACAAACATGTGCTGAATGTGATGGTACTATGCATCGTATAGTGGGCCGC